>JBJTHT010000113.1:0-3821 GCA_046094605.1 Actinomycetota bacterium
AACTCACCGCGCCGGACGCGACCGTCGTCGCCGACCTCGCCGCCGCCGCGACCGCGGCCGCCCCGCCGGGCGCAACGGTCGAGTTCCTCGATCCGCTCGCCTTCGCCGCGCGGATCGGTCAGACCGAGCCCCCGCCGCCCGGCACCGACATCCCCGAGACCTTCGCGGTCGTCACCGTCACCGACCCGACGGGCGACGCGCTGCCGACGGCCACCGAGGCCGTCGCCGCGGCGATCCGCGACGCGGGCGCCGACGCCCTCGCCGCCGACCCGATCACGCCGTACGCGCTGCTCGGTCGTGCGACCGCGCTCGTCTCCGCCGACGGGAGCACGACGATCGTCCCGGCGACGCTCGCCGGTGTCGGCGAGGAGGCCGTCCACGAGCTCCGCGTCGTCGCCGACGAGGCGCCCGACGGCGTCACGGTGCAGGTCGCGGGCCAGCCGCTCCTCTTCGTGGACTTCTCGACGATCGCCGAGGAGGACCTCCGCCGCGGCGAGACGATCGGCCTGGGCATCGCGCTCATCGTGCTCGTCCTCGTCTTCGCGGCGCTCGTCGCCGCGGTCGTGCCGATCGTGATGGGCCTGTTCTCGATCGCGGTCGCGCTCGGGGTCGTGGCGCTCCTCGGCCAGGTCCTCAACTTCAACCTGTTCGTCGAGAACATGGTCTCGATGCTGGGCCTCGCGCTCGGCATCGACTACTCGCTCTTCATCGTGTCGCGCTACCGCGAGGAACGCCGTCGCGGCCGCGACAAGCTCGAAGCGATCGGCGTCGCGGGCGCGACGGCGAACCGCGCCGTGTTCTTCAGCGGCCTGACCGTCGTGCTCGCGCTCCTGGGGATCCTCTTCGTCCCGACGACGATCTTCCAGAGCCTCGGCGTGGGCGCCGTCGTCGTGACGGTCGTCGCGCTCGGCGCCTCGATGACGCTCCTGCCCGCGTTCCTCGCGCTGATCGGTGACCGCGTGAACTGGCCCGCGCTGTCCAAGCGCGCGCGGGTGGACGCCGACCACGACCCGAAGGGCGGGTTCTGGGACCGCATCACGGCGCGCGTGATGGCCCGACCCATCGTTTACCTGCTCGTGGCGGTGGGCATCCTCGGCGGCATCGGGTCGCAGTACTTCCAGCTCAACCGCGGGACCTCGCAGAACATCACGCAGCTCCCGGACGAGTTCGCGTCGAAGGAGGCGTTCCTCACGCTCCAGGAGGCGTTCGCGGGCGGCACGACGCAGCCCGTCCAGATCGTCGTCCAGGGCAACACGGCGGAACCGCGCGTGCAGGCGGCCATCGACAACCTGCGCCGGCGCCTCGCCGACGAACCGACCCTCGCGCCCGGCACGACGCTCGACGTCGCCCCCGGCGGCCAGGTCGCGCTCGTGCAGGCGTTCTTCCGCGGCGACCCGTCGGTCGCGTCCTCCTTCGACACGATCGAGCGGCTGCGCGAGACGGTCGTGCCCGCGTCGTTCGGCGGGACGGAGTTCACGACGGTCCTCGTCGGCGGCCAGACGGCGTTCTTCACCGACTTCCTCGGCGTGGCCGACCGGTCGCAGGGCCCCGTGTTCGCGTTCGTCCTCGGGCTCTCGTTCCTCCTGCTCACCGTCGTGTTCCGCTCGATCGTGCTCCCGATCAAGGCGATCCTCATGAACCTGCTCTCGGTCGGCGCGGCCTACGGGGCGGTGACGCTCGTGTTCCAGGAGGGCGTCGGCATCGGGTTCTTCAACGCGATCGGCTTCTCGTTCCGCCAGACCGACGCCATCGAGGCGTGGCTCCCGCTGCTCCTGTTCTCGATCCTGTTCGGTCTCTCGATGGACTACCACGTGTTCATGCTCACGCGGATCCGCGAGGAGTACGACCGAACGCGCGACAACGCGGAGTCGGTCGCCTACGGCCTGCGCACGACCGGCGGCATCATCACGGGCGCGGCGCTCATCATGGTCGCCGTGTTCGTCGCGTTCGCCGGCGGGCGGCTCGGACCGCTCCAGCAGATGGGCTTCGGCCTGGCCGTGGCCGTGTTCCTCGACGCCACGATCGTGCGCTCGATCCTCGTCCCCGCCTCGATGCGCCTCCTCGGCGATCTGAACTGGTACCTGCCGCGCTGGCTCGAGTGGCTCCCGCAGGTGAACGTCGAGGGACCGGCGGAGCCCGCGCACCGGAACTGACGTGGCGTACGGGAACCGCTACCCGGCGAGCCCGCCGACCACCGAGGGCGGCGGGCTCCTCCGCTGGCAGTGGGAGCGTCGCAAGACCGCGGAGCGTCGCGCGCCGCGCGTGCCGATCCTCGGCGTGGAACCCGACCTCGACCGCGTCCACCGCGGCGACGGCGTGCGCGCGACGTGGGTGGGCCACGCGACGGTCCTCCTGCAGGTCGCGGGGATGAACGTCCTCACCGACCCGCACTTCGGCCGGGTCGCCTCGCCGCTGCCGATCGGGCCGCGCCGCCACCAGCCGCCGGGCCTGCCCTTCGACGCGCTCCCCCGCATCGACGTGGTCCTCGTCTCGCACAACCACTACGACCACCTCGACCGCGGCACGGTGCGCGCGCTCATGCGCCGCGACGCGCCGACCTTCCTCGTCCCCGAGGGCGTCGACCGCTGGTTCGCCCGCGCGGTGCCCGGCACCGTCCTCGCGGGGCCCGACCGCAACGTGATCGGCCTCACCTGGGACCGGGAACACGCGATCGGCGACGTGCGGTTCCGGTTCCTCGCGGTGCAGCACTGGAGCGCGCGGGCGCTGCGCGACCGCAACCACACCCTCTGGGGCAGCTGGGCCGTCCTCGCGCCGGGCCTCACCTTCTGGTTCTCCGGCGACCTGGGCTACTCGAAGGACATCCTCGACGTGCACGAGAGCATCGGCGACGTCGACGTCGCGGCCATCTCGATCGGCGCCTACGACCCGCGCTGGATCATGCGCGACTCGCACCTGGACCCCGGCGAGGCGGTCACGGTGCTCGAGGACCTGCGCGCCCGCTCGGCGATCGCGGTCCACTGGGGAACCTTCGAGGACATGACCGACGAACCCCTCGACGAACCGCCCGTGCTCCTGCGGGAGCACCTCGCGCGGCGGGGCATCGCCGAGGAACGCTTCCTCGTGCCGCGCCACGGCGAGACCCTCGCCTGGGACGGCGCGCGCCTGCGCTGAGGGCTAGGCTCGCGGCGTGGCGACGACCTCCGACCTCGCACCGGCGCGCGAGCGCCTGCGCGCCGCGCTCGGCCCGGTGGGCTGCTGGTCGTTCGCGTTGGAATCGCTCGGGGCGTCCGAGGAACACGCCGCGCTCGCGGCGATCGAGGACCTCGGGTTCCCGGCGATCTGGTTCCCCGAGTCCATCACCAGCCGCGAGGCGTTCGCGCACGCGTCGTGGATGCTCGCGGGCACGCGCCGCGCGGTGATCGCCACCGGCATCGCCAACGTCTGGGCGCGCGACGCGTACGCGATGGCCAACGGCGCGCGGTTGCTCGCGGAGGCGTACCCGGAGCGGTTCCTGCTCGGGCTCGGCGTCTCGCACGAGCCGTCGGTCGCGCGGCGCGGCGCGATCTACGAGCGGCCGCTCGAGAAGATGCGCGGCTACCTCGAGGCGATGGACGCGACGCCGACTTCGGCGCCGGCCGGCGCGCAGCCGTGGCGCGTCCTCGCCGCGCTCGGCCCGCGCATGCTCGACCTCGCGGCGGAACGCGCGCTCGGCGCGCATCCCTACTTCACGCCCGTGGAGCACACCGCGGTCGCGCGGGAACGCCTCGGCGCGGGCCCGGTCCTCGCGGTGGAACTCGCCGTCGTGCTGGCGCGGGGGGCGGGGGGGGGGGGGCCGGGGGGCGGCCGGGCCCCGGGGCCGG
>JBJTHT010000114.1:0-5188 GCA_046094605.1 Actinomycetota bacterium
CGGTCGACGCCGTAGCCGACGACGGCCACCCCGAGTTCCTCGAGCAGGTCGGCGGTCGCGACCGGGTCGACGATGGACTTGGGTCCCGAACACACGAGCAGGCCCGGCACGCGGCCGAGCTCGAGGAGGTCCGCCGAGACGCCGGTCGCGCTGTCGCAGCGCGTCGACGGCGCGGCCGCGGCCGCGGCCGTCCTCGTCGCGTCGCTCGCGATCGCGGCGCCCTCCCCCGTGCTCCTGTGCAACCCGGCGCCCGCTACGGCCGCGATGCCCGAGGCGGAGGTCGCGGCGGCGACCGCCGCCGGCGTCCACGGACCCGCCGTGACGCCGTTCCTCCTGGCGTGTCTCGCGCAGGAAACCGGGGGTCGGAGCCTCGAGGCGAACCTCGCGCTGCTCGAGGACAACGCCCGCGTGGCGGGGGAGATCGCGGTCGCGTTCGCTGCGACCGGGGGCGTCAGCGCAGCCAGGTCTTGACGATCGCCTTCGTGAAGTTCCACCCGTAGCGCAGCGACTTCGGCTTCTTCGTCACGCCGCCGCGGCGGGTCAGGAACGTCACGGGCACCTCGACGACGCGGGCCTTGCGCCGCAGCGCCTCGATCGTGACCTCGGATGTCCAGAACTGGTCCTGCTCGAGGAGCAGCGTGCGCAGCGTCGCGGCCGACGTCGCGCGGTAGCCGCTCGAGATGTCGGTCACCCGCTGACCGGTGAGGATCGTGACGAGGCGCGAGAAGAAGTGGACGCCGAGGTGGCGGATCAGGCTGTCGCGTTCGAAGTCCCCGAGCATGCGCGAGCCGTTCACGTGGTCGGCGCGGCCCTCGATGATCGGACGGACCACGGTCGCGAGCTCCTCGGGCTGGTGCTGGCCGTCGGCGTCGATCGACACGACGATGTCGGCGCCCAGTTCGAGCGCGAGGTCGTAGCCGACCCGCAGCGCGAGGCCGCCGCCGCGTCGGATCGGCAGGCGCACGGCGAGGGCGCCCGCGTCGCGCGCCGCCGCCGCCGTCCCGTCCTCGGAGTGGTCGTCCACGACGATCGTGACGACGCGGTAGCCGTCGACCTCGGCGGGCATCGCGCGGATCACGGCGCCGACGTTCTCGGCCTCGTCGTAGGCGGGGGAGACGACGACGATGCGCTTGCCGCCCGGGAGCGCCGCGACGCCGCTCCGATCGAACCCGTCCCGGGCGATCGACTCGACGAGCAGCCGGATCGCGCGCTCGTTCGTGTCCACCGCGGACTGGAGGCGGAGCACGAGCAGGAACAGCACGACCGACGCGCCGATCAGGACGACCGTGAGGCGCTGGCCGGTCCCCGGGCGCGCGTTCAGGGTGGCGAAGACCGGGTCGAAGAGGGAGGGGTCGAGGGAGAGGACGAGGAGCACGAGCGCGATCGCGCACGTGAGGATCAGGTTCAGTCGGCTCACCTTCCACGCCTGGTGCCGCCGGACAGACCAGACGACGAGCAGGACCGAGAGCAGCGCCCCCGCGATCCGGACCGCGCTCACGGACGCCAGCGGGTCGCGGGCATGATGTGCGCGGGGTTCACGCGGTCGCGGAACCGTTCGATCTCCGCGAACATCGAACCCACGAGCGTCTCGGAGAGCAGGTGGGGCTCGAGGCCGAGGTCGACCAGGCGCGTGTGCACCGCGTTGTAGTAGTGCTCCTCCTTCTCGACCCGCGGGTTGGCCACGTGGTCGATGCGCACGTCGAGGCCGACGTCCTTGCCGGCACGCTGCACCAGTTCGGCGAGCTCCTGGACGGAGAACTGTTCCGTGAACTGGTTGAACACGCGGAACTCCCCGGGCGCGGCGGGGTTCGTCACGGCCAGTTCGACGCAGCGCAGGGTGTCCACGAGGTTCAGGTAGCCGCGGGTCTGACCGCCGGTGCCGTAGACGGTGAGCGGGTGGCCGATCACGGCCTGCAGGCAGAACCGGTTGAGCGCCGTCCCCCAGATCTCGTCGTACTCGAAGCGCGTGAGCAGGCGGTCGTCGAGCGCCGTCTCCGGCGTCTGGATGCCGTAGACGACGCCCTGGTTCAGGTCGGTCGCGCGCAGGTTCCACACCCGGCACGCGAAGTGGATGTTGTGGGAGTCATGCACCTTCGAGAGGTGGTAGAGCGACCCCGGGAGCTTCGGGAACGGCAGGACGTCGGAGCGGCCCTTGTGGCGGATCTCGATGTAGCCCTCCTCGATGTCGATGTCGGGCTGGCCGTACTCGCCCATCGTGCCGAGCTTCACGAGGTGGGCATCCGGCGCGAACTCGCGCATCGCGAAGAGGACGTTCAGGTTGTTCACGACGTTGTTGGTCTGCGTGAAGACGGCCTCCTCGCGACCGCGCATCGAGTAGGGCGCGCTGGGGATCTGGCCGTAGTGGACGATCGCCTCGGGCCGCAGGTCGCGGAACGCCTGCGCGACGACCTCGAAGTCGACGAGGTCACCCTCGATCACGCGGACCTCGCGGCCGCTCACCTCCCGCCAGACGCGTGCCCGTTCGGCCAGCGATGCGCCGATCGGCGTGAGGGGTTCCTGTCCCATCTCGCCCTGGAGGCGACGCTTCAGCAGCGAGTCCACGGCGAGGACCTCGTGACCCCGCGCGGAGAAGTGCATCGCGGTCGGCCAGCCGAGGTAGCCGTCGGCGCCCAGGACGAGGATGCGCATCAGAGGGCCCCGAGGATGCGGTCGACCTCGTCGACCGTCGTGTAGTGGGCGAATCCGATGCGCACCGCACCGCCGCTCGCCTGCAGGCCGAGGCGCTCCATCAGTTCGAGGGCGTAGTAGTTCCCGTCCCAGGCGTAGATGCCCGCGTCCGCGAGGCGTCGGGCGGTCGCCGCGGGCGCTTCGTCACCGACGCGGATCGCGAAGGTCGGGGTGCGCTCGCCGACCCGCGTGGGATCGGCGATGCCCCACAGGCGCACGTCGCCGCGCGCGGCGAGTCCGTCGAGGAACCGCGCGGCGAGCATGGCTTCGTGGTCGGCGATGCGCGTCATCGCGTCGACGAGGCGCGCGCGGCGGTCGGTGCCCGTGCCGAGCGCGGCGAGGTAGTCCACGGCCGCCGTGACGCCCGCGTAGCCCTCGTGGTTCTGCGTCCCGGTCTCCCAGCGTCCGGGGAGGTCCTCGGTGGCGGGGCGCACCTTGTAGGCGGGCCAGGCGGCGAGCAGGTCGCGCCGCGCGAACAGGATCCCGACGTGGGGACCGAAGAACTTGTAGGCGGAGCAGGCGAGCAGATCGGCCCCGAGGGCGCGCACGTCGATCGGTCGGTGCGGCGTCGCGTGCACGCCGTCCATCGCGACGAGCGCGCCGACGGCGTGCGCGCGACGCGCGAGTTCGGCTGCGGGCGTCGTGGAACCGACCGCGTTGGACGCGAGCGTCACCGCGACGACGCGCGTTCGGTCCGAGAGCGCGGCGTCGAAGGAGGCGAGGTCGAGCGTCACGTCGTCCTCGCGCACGTCCACCCAGCGAACGGTCGCACCGGCGTCCTCGGCCATGCGCACCCAGGGCCGGACGTTCGCATCGTGATCCAGCCGCGTCACGACGACCTCGTCGCCGGGGGCGAGCGTGCGACCGATCGCCCGGGAGACCGCGAACAGGAGCGAGGTCGCGTTCTGGCCGAAGACGATCTCGTCGGGGTCCGCGCCGAGCAGGTCGGCGGCGGCGCGGTGCGCGCCCTCGATCACGACGTCGGTCTCGGCGCTGGTCGCGAACGCGCCGTGGGTGTTGGCGTTGCTCCGCTCGAGGTAGGCGACCATGGCGCCGATCACCGAGCGGGGGACCTGGGTCCCGCCGGGTCCGTCCACGAACACGACGGGGCGCCCGCCCTGTTCCCGGGCGAGGGCGGGGAACAGGGGACGCAGGAGGGCGGGATCGAGCGCGGGCACGGCCCCAGCCTAGCGGTGGGCCCAGTCCCCGGGCAGGTCGGGGACGGTCCACGACGGGTCCGGGCGCCACGCCCACCAGTCCTCGTCGAAGGGCGGGTCGCCGCGGCGGATCGATGCGGCGAGCGCCTCCGCCTCGTCGCGGATCCGGTCGAGGCGCGTCGCGTCGAGGTGGCCGGCCGCGACCGCCTCGGCGGCCTCGTCCTCGTCCTTCCACGTCCACGTCGAGGCGTCGGGCGTACCGACGAGGTCGAGGAACAGGTCCGTCGTGTCGAATCCGATCGCGGTGCGCCGGAGGGGTTCCTGCAGGTTCACGTACCACCGGCCCGGGACCCAGTCGGCCTCCCAGATCGCGAGGACGGCGTGGGGTCGCAGGGTGGAGGCGGTCGAGAGCACCGCGCGCGGCGACGGACCGGAGCGCACGTGCTGCCACGACGCGCCGGGCATCCGCAGGCGATCGCCATCCCCGTCCACCGGACGCGCGGGACGCGCGCCGTAGGGGACGAAGAACCGCAGCCGTTCGCCGTCGTCGGCGACCACGCGCGCGGGACGCGCCTCCCAGGGCCGACCGTCGTGGAACTCGCGCAGGACGAC
Organism: Actinomycetota bacterium; assembly: GCA_046094605.1. Taxonomy (GTDB): domain Bacteria; phylum Actinomycetota; class UBA4738; order UBA4738; family HRBIN12; genus JBJTIF01. Next base: position 4,458 of record JBJTHT010000114.1, read on the forward strand.
GGCGTCGCCGGGGGAGCGGCGCTCGTTCACCCGACGCGGCCGGGGAACGCCGCGCGGATCGCCGCGAGCGTCGCGTCCACCGACGCGAGGAGTCCGTCCACCTCGGCGACGAGCGCGTCGGCGTGCGCGCGGTCGCGCAGCGACGCGGCGTTGATGCGGACGTTGGCCGCGGCGGAGCGCGCGCCCGCGGCGAGAAGCTCGGCGCCGGAGAGCGCGTCGGAGGCGGCGTTCGTGTTGCCGGTGCGCAGCGCCTCCTCGGCGAGGGAGAGCAGCGGCGCGGCGCGCCGCACGGTGTCGAGCGGCACGGCGGCGGCGCCGACCAGCGCGTCCTGGATCGCCGCGGCGCGCCGCGCCTTCGCGTCGTCGTCGGCCTTCGGCAGCGCGAAGGCGGCCATGACCGCCTCGAAGGCGTCGCCGTCGCGGTCCGCGAGGTCGAGGAACGCGCCCCGCGCTTCGGTCGCCTCCCCGGCGATCGCGCGCATGCGCCCGCGGACGTCCTCGTACCCGGCCTTGTCCACGGTCAGCGCGGCGACGGACCGGAGCGCACGTGCTGCCACGACGCGCCGGGCATCCGCAGGCGAGCGCCATCCCCGTCCACCGGTCGCGCGGGACGCGCGCCGTAGGGGACGAAGAACCGCAGCCGTTCGCCGTCGTCGGCGACCACGCGCGCGGGACGCGCCTCCCAGGGCCGACCGTCGTGGAACTCGCGCAGGACGACGGCGTCGCCGGGG
>JBJTHT010000115.1:0-13220 GCA_046094605.1 Actinomycetota bacterium
CCGCCCCACCCCGCGGGGCCCCCCCGGGTCCCGCCCCCCCCCACCCGCGGGCCCCGCGCCCGCCCCGGGGGCCCGCGGCGCGCTCGCCCGGAACGCCCAGCCCATGCGCACGTCGATGCGGTCGTCGTGGAGATCGACGTAGGAGGTCGTCCGCGTGAGCCCGAGGAACGGGAGGAACCGACCGACGCCGCGGAAGCGGATCGGGAAACGCACCTAGCCGAGTTCCGCCATGACGGACTCGGGGATGTCGAAGTTCGCGTAGACGTTCTGGACGTCCTCGAGATCCTCGAGCGCCTCGATCAGGTTGAGGACCTGACGTGCCTCACCGCCGGCCACCGGGATCGTGGTCTGGGGCACCATCGAGAGCTCCCCGGAGAACACCGGCACGCCGGCCGCGACGAGGGACTCCTCGACGCGCTTGAGGGCTGTCGGTTCCGTCGTGATCTCCCAGGAACTCTCCGCGTCCTTCATGTCGTCCGCGCCGGCATCGAGGGCGAGCTCGAGCAGGCGGTCCTCGTCGGCCCACGCCGTCTTCTCGACGACGATGACGCCGCGACGCGCGAACATCCACAGGGTCGTCCCCGTCTCGCCGAGGTTCCCGTTGTTGCGCGTGAAGGCCGTCCGGACCTCCTGCGCGGTGCGGTTGCGGTTGTCGGTGAGCGCTTGCACGACCAGGGCGATGCCACCCGTCGCGTACCCCTCGTAGATGACCTCCTCGTACTTCGCGCCACCGCCATCGGCACCCGTGCCGCGCTTGATCGCGCGGTCGATGTTGTCGGTGGGGACGGAGAAGGAGCGCGCCTTGTCGACGGCGGAGGCGAGCGTCATGTTGGCCCTGGGGTCACCGCTGCCGCCCTCGCGGGCGGCGACCTCGACGGCGCGCAGGAGCTTCGCGAACATCGAACTGCGCTTGGCGTCGATCGCACCCTTCTTGCGCTTGATCGTCGCCCACTTCGAATGGCCGGACATCGGTCACACCCTCCCGAGGACGTAGGCGTGGAGCCGCGACTCCCCGACGAGTTCGGGGTGGAACGTCGCCGCGACGAGGTTCCCCTGTTCGAGCACGACGGGTCGGCCCTCGTGCTCGGCGAGCACCGCGACGCCCTCCCCGACCGCCTCGACGACGGGTGCGCGGATGAAGACCGCACGGATCGGCGCCTCGATGCCGCGCACCGCGACGTCGGCCTCGAACGAGTCGTTCTGGCGACCGTACGCGTTGCGCTCCACGGTGACGTCCATGAGGCCGAGGAGCGGTTCCCCGCCGTGGACCCTCGTGGCGAGCACGATCAGACCGGCGCAGGTGCCGAGGATCGGCATCCCGGCGGCGGCGCGCTCCCGGATCGGTGCGACGAGGCTGGCGCTCCGCGCGAGCAGGCCGATCGTCGTGGATTCGCCGCCGGGGATCGCGAGGCACGCGACCTCCGCGAGATCGGCGGGGGTGCGCACCTCGACGGGTGTCGCACCGGCGAGCGCGAAGGCGGCCGCGTGTTCGCGGACATCGCCCTGCAGCGCGAGGACCCCGGCCTTCATGCGCTACCAGCCGCGGGTCTGGAGCAGCCCTTCCTCGCCCAGCTGCTTGATGTCGATGCCCGGCATCGCCTCGCCGAGGCCATGCGAGACCTTCGCGAGGACGTCCGGGTCGTTGAAGTGCGTCGTCGCCTCGACGATCGCGCGTGCGCGCGTCGCCGGGTCGGAGGACTTGTAGATGCCGGAACCGACGAAGACGCCGTCGACACCGAGCTGCATCTTGAGCGCCGCGTCGGCCGGGGTCGCGATGCCGCCGGCGGCGAAGTTCACGACGGGGAGGCGTCCGGTGGTCGCGACGTCGCGCACGAGGTCCAGCGGCGCTTGGAGGTCCTTGGCCGCCGCGACGAGCTGCTCCGGGCGCAGCGTGGTGAGCCACGCCATCTCCTTCAGGATGGTGCGCTGGTGGCGAACCGCCTCGACGACGTTGCCCGTCCCGGCCTCGCCCTTCGTGCGGATCATCGCGGCGCCTTCGCCGATGCGGCGCAGCGCCTCGCCGAGGTTGCGCGCGCCGCAGACGAACGGCGTCGTGAACGCCCACTTGTCGATGTGGAACTCCTCGTCGGCCGGCGTGAGGACCTCCGACTCGTCGATGTAGTCGGCGCCGAGCGCCTGGAGTACCTGCGCCTCCACGAAGTGCCCGATGCGGGCCTTCGCCATCACCGGGATCGTGACGGCGGCCATGATCTCCTCGACCTTCGTCGCATCGGCCATGCGCGCGACCCCGCCGTCGCGGCGGATGTCGGCGGGGACCCGCTCGAGGGCCATCACCGCGCAGGCGCCGGCGTCCTCGGCGATCCGCGCCTGATCGGCCGTGGTGACGTCCATGATGACGCCACCCTTGAGCATCTCGGCCAGGCCGGACTTCACGCGGAACGTGCCGGTCTCGCGGTCCACGACGGTTCCCTCCCGGGATCGGTGCGGCGGGCGGGCCCCGCCGCACGGCAGTGTACCGCCGGGGCCCGCGGGCCCGCCGTGCCTAGGCGGCGGGAGCCTTGCGCACGATCTCGACGGCGACCGTCGAGGGCAGGAGCTCGACCCACGTCCGTCCCGGCGCGAGGGCGATCTCGTTCCCATCGGCATCCTCGAGACGGGTGACCTGATCGAGGGCGTCGCGCACCCACCGGCCGACGACCACCTGCCCCCCGCGGAAGACGTACACCTTGCCGGTGCCCACGAGGGTGACCTCCGGCGAGGGGTTCCCCGCGGCGTCGATGATCGTCCCCGGTCGGACCTCCACGACCTGGACGACCACGGTCGTCGCCGAGACCTGCTCGCCGCCCTCCAGCACGTGCGGCGTGTCGCCGTGGGCGCGGAGCCAGAGGCCGGCGGCCGCGTCCCAGGTCCACCACACGTCCGAGGAGGCCGAGAAGTCCAGGTGGACCCGTGCGGCACGCTTGGCGACCGCGGGCGGGTCCGCGTCGAAGGTGAACACCGGATCCGGCGCGGCCGCCGACCACGACGCGCCGCCCCACAGCGCGGCCGTGGACGAGAAGATGTCGTGGGGGGCCTCGCGCGCGGGATCGCGTTCGTAGAGGTCGGGCATCGTCTCGAAGCCGACGTCGAGCAGGCCCGCCTGTCGCACGAGCGCGACGACCTGGCCGGCCCCGCCGGAGTACGCCATCAGCGGCGTCCCGTACTGCACGAGGACGTCGGGGTCGGTCGTGCGCGCGCTGCGGACCGGACCGAGTCGGTCGACGTCGCCGCACTGGTACAGCGCGATGAACCGCGTGATGCCCCCCTCGACGGGTTCCTCGTAGACGATGTCGGCGTCGTTGAGCCCCGCCTGCGGCCGTGCGAGCGGGCTGTTCTCGATCTTCACGGCGAGCACCGGTCGCGCGGGGACCTCGTCGCCGGTCGCACGCACGCCGGTGAGCGGGCAGATCGGATCCGGCGCGACGATCTCGGTGATGGCCTCGCCGAGCGAGGCGCCGGCGGGACGCGTGATGTAGGCGGCGCCGATCGCGCCGGCGCCGAGCACGACGAGCGCACCGACCACGACGACCGTGCGACCGCGTCGGGTGAGCGCCACCGATCCTCCTGTGTCGTGCGGGGGTCCGTCCGGTGGACGGCGCGCCGACCCTATCCGGCGCTCGGGGTCGGCTCAACGACCCCGATCGGAAATCACATCTCCGCAAGACGCCGGATGCGCTCGGCGACGGGCGGGTGGGTGGAGAAGAGGGATTCCATGCCGGAACGGTTCGGACCGGGGATGCGCGAGGGCTGCGACAGCCACAGATGCGCCGTCGCGTTGCTGGCGGTGCGCATCGGGATGTCGCTCGCCGCCTCGATCTTCTTCAGGGCGGCGATCAGGCCTGGGGGGTACCGCGTGTAGAGGACACCCTGCGCATCCGCCTGGTACTCGCGCTGCCGCGAGACGGCGAGCTTCACGATCTGTCCGATGATCGGCGCCGCGATGACGAGCAGCAGTCCGACGATGGCGAAGATGCCCGAGAGCGGTCCGGACTCGCGATCGTCACGGCGACCCCCGAACCCGCCGAACCACATGGACCGCACGAAGAAGTCCGAGATGAGGACGACGGCGCCGATCAACGTCGCGACGATCGTGCCGAGCAGGATGTCGCGGTCGGCGACGTGCGCGAGCTCGTGACCGATGACACCCTCGAGCTCGAGTCGGTCCATGCGCTCGAGGAGCCCGCGGGTGACCGCGATCGACGCGTGCTCCGGATCGCGGCCCGTGGCGAAGGCGTTCGGCGCGTCCTCGGGGACGACGTAGAGGCGGGGCTTCGGGATCCCCGCGGCGATCGCGAGGCCCTCGACGATGTTGTGCAGGCGCGGTTCCTCCTCGGCGGTGACCTCCTTCGCACGCGTGCTCCGGAGCACGATGCGATCGCCGTAGCGGTAGGAACCCCACGACGCGAGGCTCGCGACGGCGAGCGCCACGACCATCCCGGTGGGACCGGTGGAGTAGAGGTAGCCCAGGGCGTAGCCGACCGCGCCCAGCAGCGCGATGGCCGCGCCGACGAGCACCACGGTGCGGCGACGGTTCTCCGCGATCGCCTCGTACACCTACGCCTCCCCCCCGAACGACACGGCCACCGGGCCGCGGGCGTCGTCGTCGATCTCGAAGAACTCCCGCTCCGTGAACCCGAACATCCGGGCGATCACCGTCGACGGGAACGATTGGATCCTCGTGTTCAGCCGCATGACCTGGTCGTTGTAGAACTGCCGCGCGTAGGCGATCTTCGACTCGGTCCCGGAGAGTTCCTCCTGGAGCGCGAGGAACGAGGCGTCGGCCTTGAGCGCCGGGTAGGCCTCGGCGACCGCGAAGAGTTGCCGGAGCCCCGCGCCGATCGCGCGCTCCGCGTCGGCCTGGTCGCCGACCGACCGCGCGTCCACACCCCGCGTCCGAGCGACGGTCACCCGCTCGAAGAGCTCCCGCTCGTGGGCGGCGTACCCCTTGACGGTCTCGACCAGGTTCGGGATGAGGTCATGGCGGCGACGCAGCTGCACGTCGATCTGCGACCAGCCGTTGTCGCACCGCTCCCGCAGGGCGACGAGCCGGTTGAACGCGTACGCGGCCCAGACCACGGCGACGACGAGCGCGATGAGGACGACGTCGGTCGCGGTCACGCCTCCATGCTAGCAACGGGTCAGCGCGCCACCGCCCGTGCGTAGACCGCCTCGATGCGCGGCAGCACCGCGTCCCACGAGAAGGCCTCGGCGCGCTCGCGACCGGCTCCGGCGAGGCGCGACGCGAGCGCGGGGTCGTCGAGGACCCGCGCGAGCGTCGCCGCGAGCGACGCGGGATCGGCGGGGCGCACGAGGAGCCCGTCCGTGCCGTCGCGCACGACCTCGCGGTAGCCGGGGATGTCGCTCGCCACGACGGGCAGACCCGCCGCCATGGCCTCGACGAGCACGATGCCGAAGGACTCCTGCCCGACCGCCGGCGAGCAGAACACCGACGCCTCGGCGAACACGCGCTCGGCGAGGTCGCCGTTGGGGACCGCACCGAGCATCGCGACCCGCCCGCGGGCCGTGGACCCGAGGCGCTCCACCGCGTCGCGGTCGGCGCCATCCCCCGCGACGACGAGCCCGAGGTCGGGGCGGTCGGCCGCGAGGCGCGCGAAGGCGTCGACGAGGACGGGGAACCCCTTCTGGGGGTCCAGGCGGCCGACGAAGGCGATGCGGGGGGCGCTTCCGCGGCGCGGGGCGCCGCGGAAGCGCCCCACCTCGACGCCGTTGGGGACGATCTCGTACCCAAGGGACACCGCACGACCCGCGAAGGAGGCCGCGGCACGCGACACCGCGATCGCGACCGCGATGCGCCGCGCGATGACGCGCAGGAGTGGCGCGGCGACGCGCTGCACGGTCGCGCGCTCGAGGTACGCGTGGAACGTCGCGACGACGGGGGCGGTCGCCGAGAGGGTCGCGAACATCGCCGTCCCCGGGGCGAAGGGCTCGTGCGCGTGCACGACGTCGGGCGCGAACTCGCGCATCGCGCGGCGAACCGCCCGCCACGACGCGGCCGACGGACAGACGGGCGCGACCGTCCCCGCGTACGGGATGCGCAGCGGCCGCCCGACGACACGCACCCACGGTTCCGCGAACGGCCGGCGGGCCGGCGCGAGGACGAGCACCTCGTGACCGCGGCCGCGCAGGCGTCGGGCGAGGTCCCCGACGTGCACCTGCACGCCGCCCGGGGCGTCCCAGGCGTACGGGCAGGCCAGCAGGATCCTCACGCGTCCGGCCAGCCCGGCTGCAGGACGTGCCAGTCCGCGGGCCGGGCCGCGATCGCGCGCGTCATCTCGTCGGCGAGGCGCTGCGTCATGGCGCGGACGTCGGCGCGCGCGTCTCCGGTGCGAGGCGCCTCGATCGGCGACCCGATGCGCAACCGACACCCGCGGTCGGTCGTCGATACCGCGGCGAACAGCAGTGGCGCGCCGGCGTCCAAGGCGAGCTTCGCCGGGCCCGCGGGTATCCTCCGCGGCGCGCCGAACATCTCGACCTCGATCCCGCGCCCGCCGATGGCCCGATCGGCGATCAGCGCGACGATGCCGTTGTCGGCCAGGTGGGCCGACAGCCGCGCCGTGAGGTCCGCATCGCCGAGCGCGAACACCGGCACACCGAAGTCCTCGCGGTGGCGGACGAAGAGCCGGAACAGCCGTTCCGGCCGCAGCCGTTCGTTCACCGACACGACACGGAATCCGCGGCGCGCGACCCACGAGCCGGCGGCGTCCCAGTTCCCGAGGTGGCCGAGCACGATGACGCAACCGCGTCCATCCGCGACGGCGCGCTCGAGATGGTCCAGGCCGGTGACCTCGGTGCGCGCGTCGAGCTCGTGCGACGGGAGCGCGGCGATCCGGAAGGTGTCGAACCAGTAGCGCGCGTAGAGCTCGAACGCCTCGATCGCGCTGGCGCGCACGAGGGCGTCCTCCGGTGGACGACCGAGGATGCGGGCGAGGTTCGCACGGACGTTGCGCTGCGCCTCGGTCGACAGGTGGTACGCGAGCCGGCCGAGCCCTTCGAACAGGGTCCGCCCCGCGCGTTCCGGGAGGGTGACCGCCAGCCACTGCGCGGTCCGATACGCCCAGTAGGCGAGCGTCTCCGCCGGGGTATCGTCGGCGGCACGCGGTTCCGTGCGCGTGCTCACGCGAGGCCTTCCTTCCAGACCTGGCTCGCGCGCACGAGCGCCGACCCCGCCAGCCAGACCGCGAGGCCGACGAACGGGGTCGTCCCCCATCCGAGGAGGACCGCGAGCGACGTCACCCCGACGCGCACGACGGACGTGAGCGCGAAGATGTCGAGGGCGTACCCGAGCGCGACCCCCCGGGTCCGGGCGTAGGCGGCGAGCGCCGACAGGGCGAAGCACCAGAGGACGGCGGCGGCCAGACCCGGGTTCTCGATGCGGTTCGCCCAGACGAGGGAACCGAGCACCGCGCCGTCCCACGTCCGGTCCGCGAGGGCGACCAGGACCCGCTCGCGGGGGCTGCCGGTCCGGCCATCCCGGCGCGCGGCGGCCGCGACGGCCACGAGGGTGCCCCCGGCGACGAGGGTGAGCGCGCCCGCGGTCGGGGCACCGACCACGATCGCCCAGCCCGCCGCGCCGGCCAGGAGCATCGTCGCGGCGCACGTCGCCGCGACCCATCCGCGCGCGGCGCGCGACCCCGGAAGAGGCATCGTCGCGAGCCTAGCACCGGCCCTGCGACCCCCCGGAAGCGGGACGGATGGCACGGGGCTACGATCCTGCACCGCGGGAGGATCGGGGCGCACGTGAAGACCTACGCAGCCGCCGACATCAGGAACGTCCTGCTCGTGGGCCACCACGGCTCGGGCAAGACGACGCTCCTCGAGGCCATGCTCCTCGCATCCGGCGCGATCCAGCGCATGGGTTCGGTCTCCGACGGCACGACCGTCGCCGACCACGAGCCCGAGGAGATCCGCAAGGGCCTGAGCGTCTCGCTCGCGATGGCGCCGATCGATTGGCGTGGCACGAAGATCAACGTGCTCGACGCGCCGGGCGACGCGGACTTCGTCGGCGATCTGCGCGGCGCGATCCTCGCGGTCGACGCGGTGCTCGTCGTCGTCTCCGCGGTCGACGGTGTCGAGGTGCAGACGGAGGCCGCGTGGGAACTCGCGGTCGAGGCCGGCATCCCGCGCGCCATCCTCGTGAACAAGCTCGACCGCGAGCGGGCGTCGTTCGCGCGGACCCTCGACGGACTGGTCGCCGCGTTCGGCACGCAGGTCGCGCCGCTCGAACTGCCGATCGGCGAGGAGGCGGACTTCGCGGGCGTCGCGGACCTCCTCCACGGGAAGGCCACGACGTACGCCGACGGCAGCGAGACGGAGGGACCCTGGCCCGCCGACGTCGCGCGTCGCGCGGCGCCGTTCCGCGAAAAACTCGTGGAGGCGGTGGCCTCCGCCGACGACGCGCTGATCGAGACCTACCTCGCGACCGGCGACCTGCCCGAGGACGTCGTGATCGCCGGCGTGCGCTCCGGGTTCGCCGACGCGCGGATCGCGCCCGTGTTCTGCGGCGCGGCGGCGCGCGGCATCGGCGTCGACCGCGTCCTCGACTTCATCGTGGAGGAGTTCCCCGCGCCGACCGACCGCGACCACGTCCACCTGGTCGGCGAGGACGGCGCCGTCGTCGTCCGCCCGCGGACCGCGGACGCGCCGCTCAGCGCGCTCGTCTTCAAGACGCTCTCGGACCCCTACGTCGGCCACGTGTCGATGTTCCGGGTGTTCAGCGGATCGGTGCGCGCCGATGCGACCGTCCTCAACGCCTCGAAGGGTGTCGAGGAACGCGTCGGTCAGCTCTTCGCCCTCCGCGGCAAGGAGCACCTCCCCGTCGACGAGGTGTCGGTGGGCGACATCGGCGCCGCGGCCAAACTGGCCCACACGACGACGGGCGACACGCTCGCGGGCAAGGGGGACCGCACGCGCATCGAGACGCTCCCGCTCCCGGAACCGGTCCTCGCGTTCGCGATCGCGCCGAAGGCCAAGGGCGACGAGGACAAGCTCTCGATGGCCCTCGCCCGGCTCCGCGAGGAGGACCCCACGATCCGCGTCGACCACGCGGAGGAGACCCACCAGACGATCCTCGCGGGCATGGGCGAGGCGCACCTCGAGGTCACGCTCGAGCGGATGAAGCGCAAGTTCAACGTCGAGGTCACCCACGAACCGGCGCGCATCGCCTACCACGAGACCGTACGGCGATCGGCGACGGCGACCGGGCGCCACGTCAAGCAGTCCGGCGGGCACGGCCAGTACGCCGTCTGCACGCTCACCGTCGAACCGCTCCCCCGCGGCGGCGGGTTCGAGTTCGTCGACGAGATCGTGGGTGGCGCGATCCCGAACCAGTTCATCGCCTCCGTCGAGAAGGGGGTGCGCAAGGCGATGGCCGGCGGCGTGGCGAGCGGGAACCCGGTCGTCGACGTGCGCGTGCGCCTGACCGACGGGAAGTTCCACACGGTGGACTCCTCCGACATGGCGTTCCAGATCGCCGGGTCGCTCGCGTTCCGCGACGCGGCGGACGCGGCGGGCATCCTGCTGCTCGAACCGGTCGCCGATCTCGAGGTCGTCGTCCCCGAGGGTCACGCCGGCGACGTGATGGGCGCCCTCAACGCCAAGCGCGCCCGGATCCAGGGCATGGACGTCGTGGGGGCGGGCAAGCAGCGGGTGCGCGCGTCGGTCCCCCAAGCCGAGGTCGCGCGCTACGCGGTCGAGCTGCGGTCGCTGACCGGCGGCCGCGGCAGCTTCACGATGCGCGTGACGCACTACGAGGAGGTCCCACCGCCGATCGCGGAGCGCATCGTCGCCGCGGCCGCTGCGGCGAAGGGGTAGGTCTCAGCGCGAGGCGAGCCCGGCGAGGGCGAGGAACACCCAGCCGGCGATGAAGCAGGCGCCACCGATGGGCGCCACCGCGCCGAACGCGCGCACGCCGGTGAGCGCCAGCGCGTAGAGGCTGCCCGAGAAGAGCACGACCCCAGCGGCGAACAGGAGCACCGCGACCCGCGCGCGGTCGCCGCCCACGAGCGCCGCACCGACGATCGCGAGCGCGTGGATCAACTGGTAGCGCGCCCCGGTCTCGAAGGTGGCGAGGCGGGCATCCGTCAGGCGTTCGGCGAGCGCGTGGGCGCCGAAGCCGCCGAGGGCCACGCCGAGGCCACCGATGAGGGCGCCGAGGGCGATCTGTGCGCCCCGGTTCACGATGCGAACCTCGGGCCGAGGCGCCGCGCCGTCTCCTCGAGCAGTTCCGGGAGGACGCGGGTGCCGGAGATCACCGGCATGAAGTTCGTGTCGCCGCCCCAGCGCGGGACGACGTGCCAGTGGAGGTGCTCCGGGATGCCCGCACCCGCCGCTCGGCCGAGGTTGAGGCCGACGTTGAACGCGTGGGGCGCGACCTCCTCGCGGAGCGCGCGCACGGACCGCTGCAGGAGCGCGGCGATCTCGGCGTTCTCTTCCGACGAGAGCGACTCGAGGTCGCCCGTGTGCCGGGTGGGGAGCACGAGGACGTGGCCCGGGTTGTAGGGGTACTTGGCGAGCGTCGCGAACGCGTGCGGCGACCGGGCGAGGATCCGCTCGCCCGTGCCCTCGACGATCGCGCAGAACACGCAGCCGTCGGTGGCGTCGTCGCGCGCGACCTCGATGTATTCCATCCGCCAGGGGCTCCAGAGGCGTTCCATCAGAACGAGGACTGCGCGAGCGCCCGCGTCGACGCCTCGGCGACCAGCGCCTCGACGAACGCGTCGACCGCGACGCCGGCCGTCTCGGTCCCCGCGCGGTCGCGCACCGTGAGCGTCCCGCCGGCGGCCTCCTTGTCGCCCACCACGAGGCCGTACGGGATCTTCATGAGCTGGGCCGCGCGCACCTTCTTCCCCACGGTCTCCGACGACGCGTCGACCCCGGGGCGGAGCCCCGCGGCGCGGAACCGCGCGGCCAGCGCCTCGGCGTGCTCGACGTGGCGGTCGGCCACGGGAAGCAGGCGGACCTGCTCGGGCGCGAGCCAGAGCGGGAACGCCCCGGCGTAGTGCTCGATCAGGACGCCGCTGAAGCGCTCGAGCGAGCCGAGGATCGCCCGGTGGACCATCACCGGCCGGTGCCGCTCGTTGTCCTCGCCCGTGTACTCCATCCCGAAGCGCTCCGGGAGCGCGAAGTCGCACTGCACCGTCGTGAGCTGCCACTGGCGACCGATCGCGTCGTGGAAGTGGAAGTCGACCTTCGGGCCGTAGAACGCGCCCTCCCCCTCGGCGACGGCGTACGGGAGCCCCGAGGCGTCGAGCGCCCGCGTGAGCGCGTCGATCGCACGGGCCCACATCGCCTCGTCGCCGATCGCGAGCCCCGGCTTCGTCGAGAGGTGCACCACGGGGTCCGAGAAGCCGAACGTGCGGTGGATCTCCAGCGTGAGGTCGAACACGTTGCGGATCTCGTCCACGAGCTGGTCCTCGCGGCAGATGATGTGGGAGTCGTCCTGGGTGAGCCCGCGCGCGCGCAGGAGCCCGTGCAGCGTCCCGGCCTTCTCGTAGCGGTAGACCGTGCCGAGTTCCGACAGACGCATCGGGAGATCGCGGTACGAGCGCACCTGGCTCTTGTAGATGAGCACGTGGAACGGGCAGTTCATCGGCTTGACGAAGTACGCGGCCTCGTCGCGCACCATCTCGGGGAACATGTTCTCGACGTACTTCGCGGTGTGGCCGCTCGTGTCCCAGAGCACGCGGCGCGCCAGATGCGGCGACTGCACGATGTCGTAGCCGCGCTCGAGGTGGAGGTTCCGCACGTAGTCCTCGAGCTGCTTGCGGAACAGGCCCCCACGCGGGTGCCACACCGCGAGACCCGGGCCGAGTTCGTCGGGGAACGAGAAGAGGTCGAGCTGCTGGCCGAGGCGACGGTGGTCGCGCTTCTCGGCCTCCTCGAGGCGCACGAGGTAGGAGCGCAGGTCCTTGTCGGTCGCCCACGCGGTGCCGTAGATGCGGGTGAGCATCGGGCGCGTGCTGTCGCCGCGCCAATACGCCCCGGCGAGCTTCGTCAGCTTGAACGCGCCGAGCCGCCCGGTCGAGGGGACGTGCGGCCCGAGGCAGAGGTCGCCCCACGCGCCGTTGCGGTACACCGACACGCGTTCGCCCGTGGCGCCCTCGCTCGCGTCGAGGCCCTCGATGATCTCCCGCTTGAACGGCTGGTCGGCGAAGCGCGTCAGGGCGTCCCCGCGTGCCAGGTCCTCCCGCACGAAGGGCTGGTCGGACGCCTTGATCGCGGCCATGCGTTCCTCGATCCGCGGCAGGTCCTCCGGCGAGATCGGCGCCGGGAGTTCGAAGTCGTAGTAGAAGCCGTCGTCGATCGCCGGGCCGATCGCGTAGCGCGCGCCGGGGAACAGATCGCACACCGCCTGGGCCATCACGTGCGCGGTCGAGTGGCGCAGCACGTGGAGGCCGTCCGCGGAGGACGCGACGACGGGCTCGGCGTTCCCCGACGACGTCGGCACGAAGGCGAGATCGACGAGGTTCCCCTCCCACCGCGCGGCGATCGTGTCGGGGGGCAGGACCGCGCCGAGGGGCTCCCCCTCGGGGAGCGACGCGGTGCGACCCTTCGGCAGGGCGATCTCGGGCATGCGGGGATGCTATCGCGGCCCCGTGCTCGCGCCGCCGCGCCCGGGGCGGTTCCTACTCGTAGGAGATGGCCTCGAGGACGTCGAGGTTCGCGGCGCGGCGGGCCGGCAGGACGGCGGCGAGGACGCCCGCAACGGCCGCGGCGACGACGTAGCCCGCGAGCTGGCCCACGGGGATGCGCAGGATCGTGACGCCCTCGGGCTCGAGCGCGCGCTGCAGCGCCCAGCCGAAGAACACCCCGATCCCGATGCCGAGGATCGCGCCGAGGATCGCGATGATCACCGACTCGGCGCGGATCATCGCCCGCACCTGTCGCCGGCTCATCCCGACCGCGCGCAGGAGCCCGAGTTCCCGGGTGCGTTCGTAGATCGAGAGCCCCAGGGTGTTCACGATGCCGAACAGGGCGATGATGATCGCGAGGCCCAGCAGCGCGGTGACGAGCGCGAGGAGCTGGTCGATGAAGCCCTCCTGCTGCTGGCGGTACTGCGCCTGGTCGTACACCTGCACGTTGGGGTAGTCCGCGAGGACCGCCTCGATCGCGTCGCGGGGGGGCCGCGGGGGGGGCCGCCCCCGCCCCCCCCCCCCCCCCCGGGGGTGGCGCGCTGGCGCGGGGATGGGGCCGGGCGCCCG
>JBJTHT010000116.1:0-6996 GCA_046094605.1 Actinomycetota bacterium
GGTGAACGCCGTGATGAGCGGGGCCAGCGCGGCGGCGTAGATCCCCTGCTCGGGGGGGAGCCCCGCGAGCGTCGCGAGGCCGATCGCCTGCGGGACGATGAGCATCGCCACCGAGAACCCGGCGACGAGGTCGCCGGGGCGCGGTCGGCCGATGCGCGCCCCGCTCAGCTCAGGCGCCCTTGCGGACGAAGAAGACGAGCGCGCCGTCTTCCTCGCCCGAGGCGACGATCTCGTTCCCCGTGTCGTCGGCCCAGGCCGGGAAGTCGGTGAGCGCCCCGCGATCGGTCGCGAGGACCTTGAGCACCTGACCCGGCTGCATCGCCTTCACCGCGTTGTTCGTCTTCACGATCGGGATGGGGCACTGGAAGCCCCGCATGTCGAGCGACTGGTCCGCGTGCACGTCCGGCATCGGTTCCTCCTCGGGTGATCGGAACTCAGATGAACAGGGTGACGTTCGCCTTGCGCGCCTCGGAGAGGAACGCCGCGGCGCCGCCGTACTCGACGCCGTCGATGAAGTCGTCGTCGGTGTAGCCGAAGACGTCCATCGTCATCGTGCAGCCGATCAGGCGCACGCCGCTCTCGATCGCGAGCGCCCGGAGCTCCTCGATGTCGGCGACGTTCTTCTTCTTGAACTTCTGCTTCATCATCCACGTCGCGCCCGGCACCATGCCCGGGATCACGGTGGCGAGCTGCGGCATCGGGATCGGCATCGGCATCGCCGGGTTCCCGGTCGGTCCGACGCGCACGGTGCGGCCGAAGTTCTTCTTGAGGATGTTCAGACCGTAGAACGTGAAGAACACCGAGCACTCCATGCCGGCGGCCGCGGCGGCGTTGGCGAGGATCAGCGGCGGGTAGGCCCAGTCGAGCGTCCCCTTCGACGCGATGATCGCGGCCTTCTTGGAACCGGGGTCCTTCGCGCTCGCGAGTTCCTCGCGAACGATCTTGCGAACCTGCTCCTCGGTCATCCCGACGAGCGAGCGTTCATCCTGCAGCATCGGTCGCCACCTCCTCGGTGAGCATCCGCGCGGTGGTCTCCGCGCGTTCCGCCCACCAGTGTGCCACGGGTGCCAGGGCGGTCGGCTCCCCGCGGAACCGGGCCGCCTGGCTCGCCGCTTCCGCGGCGAGCCAGGCGCCCGTCCCCATCGGATCCTGTTCGGCCATCGCCCGCAGGGCGAAGGCCCGGTCCCCCCTGCGCGTGGCCACCCCGAGGGCCCGGGCGCCTCGCACGAGATCGGTCCTGGTGAGCACGACCCCGGTGCGGACCGGGGCCGTCGCGAGGGTCAAGGGGTCGTCCGCCTGGACCGCGGCCCGCAGGGCCACGGGCGGGAGGTCCGGGGCGCCGAACTCGAGCGCCTCGGCGACGAGCGTCGCCCGCAGGAGCCCGGCCCACGCCACCTGGTGCTCGGTGCCGACGCGTTCCACGGCGTGGAGGAACGGCGTCGTCCACGAGAGCACGTGTTCCCACAGGAGCGCCTTCCGCGCCTCGCGGCGCAGCACCCGACGTGCGGCGTCGACCTCCGCGGCCTCGAGATCCGCGAGCGACGCGAGGAGGCCGAGGAGCGACGCGAGGTGATCGGACTCCGTCGGCGGTTCGAGGCCGAGCGCGACCCAGAACCCCGTCACGCGCGAGCGGGCCTCGCCGCCGAGCATGCCCTCGTCGCCGAGATGGACGGACGCGTAGGGGTAGACCTCGAAGAGGAACGTCGCGGCCTCGTCGACCGGATCGCCGAGCGGCGGGAGATCGAGCGCGTCGGCGATGCGCGCGTGGTCCGGTTGGGGTCGCTCGCACAGCGCGCCGAGCCCGCGGAGGAGCTCGGCGCGGCTCATCGACCGCCGATCCGGAACACCTCGCGGCCGGGCTTGAGCGGTCGCATGAACCAGTACGGCCGGCGCGTGCCGTCGGGCGTCACGGTGCGCGCGTCGCGCGTCATCTCGAGCCAGCGGTGGTAGACGTCGTGCGAGGCCGCGGTGTCGACGTGGATGTCTCCGTAGGACTCGCCCGGTTCCGCCTTGCGCACGCGCACCGCCTGGTGCCAGCAGTGCTGTCCCGAGATCGGGTCGGGGTGCACGGCGAAGGTCAGGTTCTGGTGGACGCCGACGTCGGTCCACCAGATGCGCGCGGTGTCGGGGTCGCTCGAGGCGTACGGCTGCACGCCGCGGATCCGGCGCATCCCCCAGCGCTCGCCCGCGCGGTCGAGGCCGACGGTGGCCATCATCGCGCGCACGCCGCCCTCGGCGCCCTCGACCTTCCACCGACCCATGTGGTGGCTACACGCGACGACGCCGGGCCGGATCCCCTCGGTGACCCACGCCTTCACGCAGAAGGAACCGGTCTCCGTCTCGACGACCACGAGGTCGCCGGTGCGGACCTGCATCGGCGCGGCGTCGCTCGGGTGGAGCCAGAGCGGGTTCGTGTGCGCGATCTCGTCGAGCCACTTGGCGTTCGCGCTGCGCGTGTGGATCTGCACCGGCAGACGGAACGTCGAGATCAGCGGCATCTGGCCCGGTTCCATGCTCGTGGGGTGCACGTGCGAGCGGATGTAGCCGGGGAGCACGTGCTCGCGCCAGCCCCACGCGGCCATCGTCGAGGACCAGAACTCGAGCTTCCCCGAGGGCGTCGGGAACCCGCGTCGCACCTCGCCGTCGACGCGCACGCCGACCGGTCGGCGTCCCTGCTCGTCGGGGTCGGGCGCCCCCATCGGCACGATGTTGGGATCGCTCGGCTTGGGCGTCGCGGCGTAGACGCGACCGAGCGACGTCTCGTGCACGTCGTCGAGTTCCGCGGCGGGGATGACCTCGTCGAAGATGCGGCCCATCCCCTTGCGGATCTCGAAGGCCCCGTAGCGACGCATGTACTGGAGCGGCGTGAGGCCCTCGGCGGCCGCGGTCTCGGGGAGGCCGGGCACCGAGTGCTCGAACATCCAGCCGTAGTACTCGTCGACGGAGAGCTTGGTCCCGGGGTTCGCCTTCGACTCGTGGTACTGGCGGATGCCGAGGGAACCGTCCGGGTCGATGCGCCAGGAGAGTTCGATCCAGAACTCGTTCTCCTCCCACACCTCACCGGGGTTCGCCTCGCGCGTATCGGACACGGGGCGGCCGAGGCGTTCACGCGCCGCGCGCAGCACGGGCTGGCGGAACCCGATCCACTGGCCGTCGTACTGCTCGTAGGAGTGCGTGTCGTGGCGCTCCGAGGCGTGCCCCATCGGGAGGACGTAGTCGGCGAAGTGCGCGGTCTCCGACCAGGTCGGCGTGAGGCAGACGTGCAGGCCGACCTTCGCCGGGTCGGTGAGCGCTTCGATCCAGGTGAAGCCGTCCGGGTTCGTCCACACCGGGTTGTAGACGCGCGAGAAGTAGACCTCGAGGCGGCCGCGACCCTCCTTGAGGAAGTGCGGCAGGAGGAACGAGAGCTCGTTCAGCGCGAGGGGGTACTCGATCGGCCACGTCAGTTCGTTCCACGTGTGCGGGTGCGGCGGGACGTGGATCGGCCGGGGGATGAACTTGTTCCACGCGTTGGGGTACACGCCGCCCGGGGTGGCGACGGCGCCGAGGAGGGCGTTCAGGAGGAAGAGCGTGCGGGAGACCTGCCAGCCGCCGAGGTTGCCGGCGGCGGCGGATCGCCACGAGTGCGTCGACAGGCGCGAGCCCGCGCCGGCCACGTACCCGGCGATGCGCTCGATCTGGGCGGCATCCACGCCGGACTCGCTCGCGGCGAAGGAGAAGGTGTAGTCGGCGTAGAGGCCGCGCAGGAGCTCCTCGAAGCGTTCGAACGTGCCGGGCCCGCCGGCATCCTCGGCGGTCAGGTACTCCTCCCAGTTCCACCAGCGCCGCACGAACTCCCGGTCGTAGGCGCCGGTCGCGATCACGTGGTTCGCGATCGCGAGGAGGATCGCGGCCTCGGAACCGGGCCACGGCGAGACCCACTCGTCGGCGTGCGTCGCGCTGTTCGACAGGCGCGTGTCGACGACGATGAGCTTCGCGCCGCGCTCCTTGGCGTCCATGACGCGCTGCGCGTGCGGGTTGAAGTAGTGCCCGGCCTCCAGGTGCGAGGAGATGAGCAGGACGACGTCGGCGTTCGCGTGGTCGGGGCTCGGCCGGTCGATACCGGTCCACAGGTGGTAGCCCATGCGCGCGCCCGACGAGCAGACGTTGGTGTGCGAGTTGTGGCCGTCCACGCCCCACGACGCGAGCACGCGCTCGGCGAAGCCGTCCTCCCCCGGCCGACCGACGTGGTACATGACCTCGTTCGGACGGCCCTCCGCGATCGCGGTGCGGATGCGCGTCGCGATGTCGTCGAGCGCCTCGTCCCACGAGACCGGTTCCCAGCGGCCGTCGCCGCGCTCGCCCGCGCGCCGCAGCGGCTGGAGGATGCGGTCGGGGTCGGTGACCTGGTTGATCGTGGCGGGGCCCTTCGCGCAGTTCCGTCCGCGGGACCCGGGGTGCTCCGGGTTCCCCTCGAACTTGCGGATCTCGAGCGTCTCGGGGTCCACGTACGCGAGCAGTCCGCACGCCGACTCGCAGTTGAAGCAGGTCGTCGGCACGAGCATCGATCGCTTCTCGACGCGCTCGGGCCACGCGCGGGAGTCCAGTTCCACCCAGTCGTCCCAGCGCTCCTTCGGCGGGAACGCGGCCAGGTGGATGCGGCTCGCGCCCGGGTAGAACGTCTCGCCGCGCGCCTCGGTCTCGGCGCGCGCCGCGCTCACGCGCTCGGCGAGGCGCTCGACGTCCCGGTCGCGCGGACTCATGCGCGGACCCTCATGCGCGGGCCTTCATGCGAGGGGCACCGACTGACCGGCCTGGACGTAGGCGTGCTCGTGCGCGAGGAGGCCGAGGAGCGCGGCGACGGCCGCGACCGGCCCGAGCGCGGGGGCGAACACGCCGACCGCGGCGAGGACGACGCCCGCACGGAAGAAGGTGCGGTAGCGACCCGACGTCATCTCGTGCGCGGCGAGGTGCGCGTGCGCCGTCGGGTGCGGCAGCGCGACCTCGCCCGCGACGAACGCGAGGTGCACGAGACAGGCGATCGAGAGCGTCCACGCGAAGGGGCTCGCGGGCGCGGCCGGGGCGCCGGCCGCCCGGTGCAGCGCCGCCGCGCCCGCGAGCCCTGACTGCGCCGCGATGTGCGGGGCGAGGAGCGGGTTCTGCCAGAGGTCGCGCGCCTTCGACTGTGCGAAGAGGAACGCCGTGTAGATCGCCGTCATCACGCCGAGCGGCCCGCCGACGACGGCGAGCGGCAGGTGCCAGCGTTCCGTCCCGAGGATCGTGTCGAGCAGGTGCGCGGACACCACGCCACCGAACCCGAGGATGATGAACCCCCCGCGCACGAGCCAGCTGCGCCACTGCGGGCGCGTGAAGATCATGTAGAAGCGTTCGGGGTGCTCGAGGTCGAGGATCAGGACGAGGCCCGTGATCGCGAGGAACGCGAGCGAGATGACCGGGCCGATCCACCGCCACAGCGCGCTCGAGCCGTCGATGGCGCCGAGCAGCACGAGCAGGAGCGGCACGAGGTAGGCGCCCGCCGCGACGTTCTTCGTCCACGTGTAGAGCGAGACCCGCCAGTCCCACGGCGCGGTGTGCGCCACGTCGTAGGCGAGCATCGCCGCGGCGGAGGAGTTGGCGAACCCGGCCGGCGCCCCGGAGGTCACGCTGTGGGGCCCGGAGGGCTGTTCCGACCACATGAAGATGCCGCCCTCGGGGCGGGTCGCCGCGAGCGGGTCGAGGGTCGCCTGGCTCGCCCCCTTGTAGAAGACCTTCGGGTGCGTCTCCTTCTCGGGGCGACGGACGGCGACCGGGTCGCGCTGCGCCATCTTCGCGGCCTTCGAGTCGGGGTCGTTCAGGTCGCCGACGATGATCGCCTCGACCGGACACACCGTGACGCACGCCGGTTCGAGGCCGACGTCGAGCCGGTGCGCGCAGAAGTTGCACTTCTCCGCCGAGTGGTCCTCGGGGTTGATGAAGATCGCGTCGTAGGGACACGCGGCCATGCACGCCTTGCAGCCGATGCAGATCGACTTGTCGAAGTCCACGATGCCGTCGTCACGGCGATGCATCGCCGACGTCGGACACGCGGTGACGCAGGGCGCGTCCTGGCACTGGTTGCAGCGGGTCACCTGGAACGCGCGACGCGCCTGCGGGAACACGCCGACGTCCACGTACTTCACGTACGTGCGCGTGACACCCAGCGGCACGTCGTTCTCGGACTTGCACGCCGTCGTGCACGCGTGGCAGCCGATGCAGCGCGACTGGTCGAGGACCTTGATCCAGGTGGTCGGGCCCGTCGACATGCGTCGAGGCTACCCCCCGGCCGGATGGGCGGGCAAGGCTCGGCGGTAGGCTCCGTGCGTGGCCGACGTCATCCGCTTCGACGGCTGGATCCTCGGCGCGTCCTTCGCGTCGGGCCACACGCTCGTCGTCGGGAAGTGGCGCGAGTCGCCGTTCGGTTCGTTCGCCGACGTGATGCGACGCGATCCCGACGGGACGCGCACGCTCGTCGCGCCGAGCGACGAGGTGGAGCGGTTCGTCACCGCGCACTACCGCTTCGATGCCACCGTGCGTTCCGATGTCCGGGTCGGCCGCGAGGGCGACGCGCTCGTCGCGCGCGCCGACGGCATCGACCTGCGCGTCGAGGTGGAACCGGTGCCGAGCCTCGTCTCGACGCTCCTTCGGCTGCGCCCGCGTGTCCTGCGGACGCTGCCGGCCTGGATCGCCGTCGAGGACGCGGTGTTCCGCCCGCTCGTCGCGCCGCTGCTCGGTGGCGGGAGCGGCATCCATGCGCGCGGCGTCACCCGGGCGGGCGCGCGCCAGTGGTACGCGATCCACGACCTGCGGTGGGCGCGCGCCCGCGCCGTCGTGGACGGCAGCGACCTCGGCGAGGCGGTTCCGCCGTCGTGGGAGGCGGGGTTCGGCGCGAGCGAGTTCCCCGGTCGGCCCGCGCTCGTGCGCGTGACCTCGCTGATCGAGACCTCGGCCTAGATCGTCCCCGCGTCGTCGTCGCCCTCG
>JBJTHT010000117.1:0-8338 GCA_046094605.1 Actinomycetota bacterium
CTCGTCCGCCTCCGCCCCGAAGCCCAGCGGTCCGAGGCCTACCAGACCAACCGGAACCTGGTCCTCACCGACGGCGCCGGGGCCGAGTCGATCCCCAACCTCGAGATCGAGGCCAACGACGTGCGCTGCGGCCACGCCGCGAGCGTCGGCCCGGTCGAGGACGAGCAGCTCTTCTACCTCATGAGCCGCGGCATCCCGCGCCGCGAGGCCGAGCGCCTGATCGTGTTCGGGTTCTTCAACGAGGTCCTCGAGCGCATCACGCTCGAGGAGGTCCGCTCGATCGTGGGCGCGGCGATCGAGCGCGAGCTCGCCCGGGGGGACGCGTGATCGCGGTCTGTCGCGTCGGCGACGTCCCGGAGGGCACCGCTCGTCGTTTCGCCGTCGGTGACCGCGAGGTCGCCGTCGTGAACCTCGGCGGCGGGTCGTTCCGCGCCGTCGATGCCGTCTGCTCCCACGCCCACGCCTACCTCGACGAGGGGGCCGTGGACGTCGAGGGCGGCACGGTCGAGTGCCCCAAGCACGGGTCGACGTTCGACCTCGTGACGGGGCGTCCGCGTTCCCTCCCGGCGATCGCGCCGGTCACGGTGTTCCCGGTCACGGTCCGGGACGACGAGGTACTGATCGAGGTGACCCCATGACGAAGGACGTTGCGACGCTGGAGATCCGCGGGCTGCATGCCGGTATCGAGGGCAAGGAGATCCTGCGCGGGATCGACCTCACGGTGCGTCAGGGCGAGACCCACGCGCTGATGGGCCCCAACGGCTCGGGCAAGTCGACGCTCGCGAGCGTCATCGCCGGCCGGCCCGGCTACGAGATCACCGCGGGCTCGATCCTGTTCCGCGGTCAGGACATCACCACGCTGACGGCCGACGAGCGCGCGCGCCTCGGTCTGTTCCTCGCGATGCAGTACCCGGTCGAGGTGCCCGGGGTCTCCGTCGTGAACTTCCTGCGGACGGCCTACCAGGCGGTGAAGGGCGGCGAGGTGAGTCCGCTCGCCTTCCGCAAGCACATGAAGGAGAAGATGCAGACCCTCGGCGTCGAGGACGCGATGGTGAACCGGTACCTCAACCAGGGCTTCTCGGGCGGCGAGAAGAAGCGCAACGAGATCCTGCAGCTCGCCGTCCTCGAGCCCGCGATCGCGGTCCTCGACGAGACCGACTCGGGCCTCGACATCGACTCGCTCCGCCAGGTCGCGACCGGCGTGGCGCAGCTGATCGGTCCGAACCTCGGCGTGCTCCTCGTGACGCACTACCAGCGGATCCTGAACTACATCACCCCGGACCACGTCCACGTGATGATGCAGGGGCGCATCGTGAAGTCGGGCGGTCGTGAACTCGCGGCGGAACTCGAGCAGAAGGGGTACGAGGACCTCCGCAAGGAACTCGGTATCGAGCCGGTGGGGGCGGGGGCGGAGTCGTCGCAGTAGGCTCCCGCGCATGGCCACCGAGGACCTCGCCAAGGAGGTCATCCTCGATCACTACCGGCGTCCGAGGAACCGACGGGCGCTCGATGCGTCCACGGCGACGGCCTCCCGCACGAATCCGACCTGCGGCGACGTCGTGACCCTGCAGCTCCTCGAGCGCGACGGACGCGTCGAGGCGGTCGCCTTCGACGGTCACGGCTGCTCGATCTCGCAGAGCAGCGCGTCGATGATGACCGAGGCGGTCACCGGTCGCGATCGCGCGGCGATCGGGCGCCTCGAGGTCGCCGTTCGGGCGATGCTCGCGGGCGAGGATCCGCCCGCCGACGCGGGGGACCTCGGCGACCTCGAGGCGCTCGCGGGCGTGGCGCGCTACCCGGTGCGCATCCGCTGCGCGCTCCTCGCCTGGGACGTCCTGGACGAGGCGCTGGGCGCGGGTCCCGTCCGCTGATGCCCGATCTGCACGTGGTCCTCTCCGAGGACCCCGAGGACTTCGTCCGGCGGGACTGGTCCGACCTCGTCGCGCGCGATCCCGCCGGGACGGTGTTCCACACGCCCGCGTTCCTGAAGCTCTATTGGGAGGAGTTCGGCCGCGACCCCGCGCATCTCCTGCTCGCGTTCGGCGAATGCGACGGCCGGCAGGTCGGCGCCGCCGCCTTCGAACGCGTGGACGGCGTGCTCCGGTTCCTCGGCGGGACCGAGGTGACCGACTACATGGGGCCCGTCGCCGAGCCGCACGACGCGGCGGCGTTCGCGACGGCGCTCGTCGGCGCGCTCGCCCGGCGTGACGACTGGGAACGGGCCGACCTGCGCGGCCTCCCGGAGGATCGCGCGTGGCTCGGCCTGCTCGCCGACGCCGCGGGCGGCGCGGGTCTGCGCGCGGAGGTCCTCGACGAGCCGAACGGCGTCGCACCGTTCCTCCCGCTCCCGGCGACCTGGGACGCCTACCTCACCGCGCTCCCGGCGAAGCTCCGCCACGAGATCCGTCGCAAGGAGCGCCGCCTCGAGGCCGAGGCGGGGGCGATGGAGGTCGTCGTCGCCACGCGCGAGACGCTCACGGATCTCCTCGACTCCTTCGTCGCGCTCCACCGCACGAGCGAGGGACCCAAGGGCGTGTTCATGCAGCCCGGCATGGAGATTTTCTTCCGGCGCCTCGGCGAGGTCTTCGTCGACGCGGGCATCCTGCAGCTCGCGGTCCTCGAGGCATCGGGCCGACGCATGGCGGGCACGTTCGCGTTCCGGTTCCGCGGGACGACCTACCTCTACAACTCGGCGTTCGACCGCTCGCTCGAGCACTGGTCGCCCGGGATGGTGCTCGTGGGGGAGGACATCCGCCTCGCGATCGAGGCGGGCTGCGCGGGCTTCGACCTGCTCAAGGGCGACTACGCGTACAAGTACCGCTTCGGGGCGACCGCCCGCGCCGTACGGCGCATCGGGATCGAGCGCTAGGAGACGAACGCGCGAAGGTGATCGAGGACGGCGAAGGCGACGTCCTCGTCACCACCGACCACGATGTCGCCGGCGTCGAGGAACGCCGAGGGGGGCAGGCGTCGTCCCGCGATGCGCGCGAACGCGACCGCGCGACCCTGCACGAACGCGTCGGGTTTGCGGTCGGGGTCGGGCGCCTCGCGGCCCGAGAGGTTCCAGAGCCACGCCCCTCCGCCCACGCCGTCGAGGTCGAAGCGCACCGTCCGGTCGGGGAGCGCGATGCCGGCGGTCCCGAGCGACCAGGGGAGCATGCGGATCGCGAGGTCGTTGGCGAGGTGGATCGGCCAGTGCTGGGGGTTCGGTTCGAGCTCCGCGCCCTCGCGGAGGTCCTCGCCGTGGAACCACCACTCGACGATCCGCGACTGCACGAGGTAGCGGATGCCGATGTCGCCGGCGACCCAGGGCACGCGTCGCGTCCGCCAGTCCGCGTCGTCGAGGCGGCCGAGGTCCGCGAGCAGCAGGTCGGCAGCGCGGCCCCAGGCCTCGAGCACCGCGCGGGTGGGCAGGTCGGCGCGCACGCGCACGGCGGATTCGTTGAACCCGTCGACCCAGAGGTCGCCACCGTTGGCGGCGCGGAACGCGGTGAACTCCTCCGCATCGTCCCCGCGGACGACCTGGACCGCCGCGGTCTCCTGGGCGGCGAGGTGGGCCATCACATCGCGGTTCCGCCAGCCCTCGCAGGGGCTCGGCGCCTCCCACGACTCGGGCGCGGCGTACTGGATCACGCGACCGAGGCGTGCGCGTTCCGCGTGCGCGATGCCGAGCAACTGCGAGCGCTCCACCGGTTCCCTCCCCGCGACGGTCGTGTCGGTGCGTGGGTCGCGCGGATTGTACCCACGGGCGCGGGGGCGGGTATCGTGCGCGCATGGCGACCGGCGTGGAGCGGTTCCTCGAGGTGGCGGGCGGCGTCGGGCTTCGCGATCGGCGGGACCCCGCCGTTCGGTCACCCGGCGCCGGTCCGTACGGTCCTCGACCCCGACCTCATGGCGTTCGAGCAGGTCTGGGCGGCCGCGGGCTCGGCGGACTCCGTGTTCGCCCTGTCCCCGGTCGAGCTGCGCGAGGCCTCGGGGGCGACCGTGGCGCCCTTCCGTGAGGAACGGGACGTCGCCCGCTAGACTCCTTCCATCGTCGGAACGCTCCGGAGGTCACGCGCATGCAGCTCACCGAAACCGCCGCCCTGAAGGTGAAGGAACTCCTGGCCGAGGAGGGCCGCGTGGACCTCGGTCTGCGCGTCGCCGTCCAGCCCGGCGGCTGTTCGGGCCTGCGCTACGCGATGTTCCTCGACGACCAGCTCTCCGAGAAGGACGTCGCCGAGGAACAGCACGGCGTACGGCTCGTGATGGACAAGATGAGCGTGCCCTACCTCACGCAGGCGACGATCGACTTCGTCGACACGCTCGAGCGCTCCGGCTTCACGATCGACAACCCCGCCGCGCAGGGATCCTGCGCCTGCGGCAGTTCGTTCCACTAGACCGGTCCCGTAGCGCGGCGCCGGTCAGCCCGCGAGCGCGTCGAGCGTCGCCCCGATCCCCGTGACGAGTTCGTCCAGCCCGGCGTCGTCGAGGATCAGCGGTGGGGAGATCTGCAGCGCCCCCGGTGCGAGCGCGCGGGAGATGACCCCGTTGGCGCGCGACGTCGCGGCGGCGCGTGCGGGGAGCGTCGCATCCTCGGCGATCGCCGCCGCCTCGAACTGGACGGCGGCGAGGACCCCCGCGCCGCGGCGGACCTCGGCGACGAGCGGATGCGACTCGAAGGGCGCGACGGCATCGGCGAGCCGCGTCTCGAGCGCGAGCGCGCGCCCCGGCAGGTCCTCGCGTTCCATGATCGCGAGGTTGGCGAGCGCCGCGGCGGCCGCGGTCGCGGGTCCGGAGGAGGTGTAGCCGTGGCGGAAGAGCCCGGCGCCCTGGGCCCAGAAGGGCTCGGCCACGCGCGGGGCCGCGATCACGGCGCCCATCGGGAGGTAGCCGCTCGTGAGCCCCTTCGCGCAGGCGATCAGGTCCGGCTCGAGGTTCCAGCGCGCCGACGCGAACCAGGCGCCCGTCCGCCCGAAGCCCGTGATGACCTCGTCGGCGATGAAGAGCGCCCCGGTCTCGCGGCAGATCGCGCGCACCGCGTCGAGGTAGCCCGGCGGCGGCGGGTAGACCCCGCCCGCGCCGACGACCGGTTCGCAGAAGAAGCCGGCGACGCGCTCCGCGCCGATCGAGGCGATCGCCGCGCGCAGCGCCTCGGCGTCGTTCCACGGCACCTTCGCGATGCCGCCGACAAGGTCGCCCCAGCCCGCCGCGTTCGCGGCGATGCCGGCGAGGCTCGTGCCCGCGACGTGCATGCCGTGGTACGCCTGCTCGCGCGTGATGAAGACCGTGCGGTCGGGTTCCCCGACGAGCTGCCAGTAGCGGCGCGCCATCTTCATCGCCGTGTCGATCGAGTCCGAGCCGCCGCTCGTGAGGAACACCTTGGAACCGGGCACCGGCGCGATCGCGGCGACGCGGTCGCAGAGCTCGATCGCCGGGCGGTTCGAGTAGTCCCCGAACGTCGTGTAGGCGGGCAGGCGTCGGAGCTGCGCGGCGACGGCGTCGGCGATCTCCGCGCGACCCCAGCCGACGTTGCAGTACCAGAGGCCGGCCGTCGCATCGAGGTAGCGACGCCCCGACTCGTCCCAGACGTGGACGCCCTCGGCGTGGTCGACGACGAACTCGCCGGAGGCCTCGAGGGCCGACATGTCGGCGAACGCGTGCCAGAAGTTCACGGCGCGAACGCTACCAGCGGCGGTCCGGGTCGTAGGCGAGGTTCGTCGCGAGCCAGCGTTCCGCCTCGCGCGCGGGCCTGCCCGCGCGCGGGGCGGAGTCCTCGACCTGGTCGCGCCCGATGCGCCCGACGGCGAAGTAGCGCGCCGCCGGGTGTGCGAGGTACAGGCCCGAGACGCTCGCGGCCGGGGTCATCGCGAGGCCCTAGGTGAGGCCCATCCCGACGCGCTCGGCGCCGAGGAGCGCGAAGAGGTCGCGCTTGCGCGTGTGGTCCGGGCAGGCGGGGTAGCCGAAGGCGGGTCGGATCCCGCGGTAGCGCTCCTCGAGCAGTTCCTGCTGCGTCATCCGCGGCCCGCCCTCGTACCACTCGCGCCGCACCGCCTCGTGGAGCCACTCGGCGAACGCCTCCGCGAGGCGGTCGGCGAGTGCCTTGACCATGATCGACCGGTAGTCGTCGCCCTCGGCCTCGAAGCCCGCGGCGAGTCCGTCGACGCCCAGACCCGCCGTCACGGCGAACGCGCCCACGTGGTCGGGGCCGGCGTCGGCCGGCGCGACGTAGTCGGCGAGCGATCGATTCGGACGTCCGTCGCCGTGGTCGCCCTGCTGGCGGAGCATCGGGAACCGCGTCCCGTCCTCGAGCACCACGTCGTCGCCTTCGCTCCACGCGCGCCAGTAGCCGTGGACGCCGCGCAGCCGAAGCGACCCGTCGCGCGCGAGCCCGTCGAGCATCTCCGTGGCGGCGGCGTGCAGCTCGCGCGCGACGGGTCCGCGCTCGGGGTGGTCGAGGATCTGCGGGTAGCGGCCCTTGAGGTCCCACGCGGTGAAGAAGAACGTCCAGTCGATGTACGGACGCAGGTCGTCGATCGTCGGTTCGACGACGCGCGTGCCGGTGAACGGCGGCGGCGCGAGGTCCTCGCCACGCCAGACGATCGGTGTGCGGTTCTCGGCGGCCAGCCGGTAGGGGAGCAGCGGCTTCTTCTCGGCCTCGGCGTGGAGCTCGCGCAGGCGGGCCTGTTCGATCCGGTTGCCCTCGTCGGTGGTCGCGCGCCGCGCCGGATCGAGCAGGCCCGCCACGACGCCGACCACGCGCGAGGCATCGGCGACGTGGACGACGGGTCCGGCGTAGGCGGGGGCGATGCGCACCGCGGTGTGCTGGCGCGACGTCGTTGCGCCACCGATCAGGAGGGGGAGCTGCAGCCCGCGACGCTCCATCTCCTTGGCCACGCCGACCATCTCACCGAGGGAGGGCGTGATGAGACCGGAACACCCGACCGCATCGGCCTGTTCGCGTTCGACGGCGTCGAGGAGGACGTCGGCCGGGACCATGACGCCGAGGTCCACGACCTCGTAGCCGTTGCAGCCGAGGACCACGCCGACGATGTTCTTGCCGATGTCGTGCACGTCGCCCTTCACGGTGCACAGCACCACCTTGCCGGCGGTGCGACCCGTTCGCTGATCCTCCTCCATGAAGGGTTCGAGGTAGGCGACCGCCCGTTTCATCGCCCGCGCGCTCTTCACGACCTGGGGGAGGAACATCTTGCCCGCGCCGAACAGGTCGCCGACGACCTGCATGCCGCCCATCAGCGGGCCCTCGATCACGTCGAGCGGTGCCGCCGCGGCACGGCGCGCCTCCTCGACGTCGGCCTCGATGTGGTCGACGACGCCGTGGACGAGCGCGTGGCGCAGGCGGTCCTCGACGGGGAGCGCGCGCCACGCTGCGTCCTGCTCCGGCGAGCGGGCGACCTCCCCCGCGACGGTCGCGGCGAACGCGACGAGACGTTCCGTGGCGTCGGGGCGGCGGTCGAAGAGCACGTCCTCGACGTGCTCGAGCAGGTCGGCGGGGATGTCCTCGTAGAGCGCGAGCTGGCCCGCGTTCACGATGCCCATGTCCATGCCCGCCGCGATCGCGTGGAACAGGAACGCGCTGTGCATCGCCTCGCGGACGCGGTCGTTCCCGCGGAAGGAGAACGAGAGGTTCGACACGCCGCCGGAGACGAGCGCACCGGCGCAGCGTTCCTTGAGCAGACGCGTGGCCTCGATGAACGCCTTGGCGTAGGCGGCGTGCTCCTCGATGCCGGTCGCGACGGCGAGGATGCAGGGGTCGAGCACGATGTCGCCGGGCGCGAACCCGCCGCGCTCCACGAGCAGCCGGAAGGCGCGTTCGAGGATCTCGACCTTGCGCTCGGTCGTGTCGGCCTGCCCGCGCTCGTCGAAGGCCATGAGGACGACCGCCGCGCCGTAGCGTCGCACCGCCGCCGCACGCCGCAGGAGTTCCTCCTCGCCGTCCTTGAGGGAGAGGGAGTTCACGATGCCCTTGCCCTGGAGGCACCGCAGGCCCGCCTCGAGGACCGACCAGCGCGAGGAGTCGACCATCACGGGGACGCGGGCGATCTCCGGCTCGGTCGCGATGAGGTTCAGGAACGTCGTCATCGCCGCCTCGGCGTCCAGGAGGTCGGCGTCCATGTTCACGTCGAGGACGTTCGCGCCGCCGCGCACCTGCTCGAGCGCGACGCCGACCGCGCCGGGGAAGTCCCCGCCCTCGACGAGCCGGCGGAACGCGGCGGATCCGGTCACGTTCTGGCGCTCGCCGACCGTCACGAACCCGGTGTCGGCCGCCACGGCGAACGGTTCGAGTCCGGCGAAGCGGGGACGGGCATCGGGCGCCGGGGGGCGGCGCGGGGGCAGG
>JBJTHT010000118.1:0-3009 GCA_046094605.1 Actinomycetota bacterium
CGCGCCGGACGTTCTGGCACGCGAGCCCGGGGAGCGCGGGCGCGTGAGCGCGTACCCTCGCGGCATGGGCCGCGCGGGCGCGATCCTCCACGTCGACCTCGACGCGTTCTACGCCTCCGTCGCGACGCTCCAGGACCCCGCGCTCGCCGGCACCCCCGTGATCGTCGCCGGCGCGGGCGGGCGCGGCGTGGTCCTGTCGGCCTCCTACGAGGCCCGCGCGCGCGGCATCCACGCCGCGATGCCCGCGGTGCGCGCGCGCCGCATCTGTCCGGAGGCGACCTTCGTCGCGCCGGACTTCGATGCCTACCGCGCGCACTCGCACCGGTTCCGCGAGGTCCTCCTCGCCGTGACCCCCCTCGTGGAACCGCTCTCCCTCGACGAGGCGTTCCTCGACGTCGCCGGCGCGCGGCGGCTCTTCGGCGACCCCGCGACGATCGCGGCCAAGGTGCGCGCCGAGGTGCGCGCCGAGGTGGGCGTCACGTGTTCCGTGGGGGTCGCGCCGAGCAAGCTCGTGGCCAAGATCGCCTCGCAGGCAGCAAAGCCCGACGGCCTCCTCGTCGTCCCCGACGACGGCGTCGCCGCGTTCCTCGACCCGCTGCCCGTCGAGCGCCTCTGGGGCGTGGGCGAGAAGACGCTCGAGATCCTCCACCGCATCGGCGTGCGCACCGTCGCCGACCTCGCGACGACGCCGCTGCCGGTCCTGGGCCGCCTGCTCGGCGAGCGCGCCGCGGAGGGGCTGCGCGACCTCGCGCGCGGCGAGGACGACCGCGACGTCGTGCCGTACCAGGCGCCCAAGCAGATCGGTCACGAGGAGACCTTCGACCGCGACCTCGACGACGACGCCGACATCCTGCGGGAACTCCTCGCGCTCGCGCAGCGCGTCGGCGCGCGCCTGCGCGAGGACGGCTACCGCGCGCGCACCGTGGTGCTCAAGGTGCGGTTCGCGTCGTTCACGACGATCACGCGCTCGCGCACCCTCCCGGACGCGACCGACGTCGCGGCCGACCTCTACCGCACCGCGGGGGAGCTCTACCGGGCGGTGCCGGGCGAGCGCCACCGCATCCGTCTGCTCGGGATCTCCGCGACGAACCTCGTCCCGGCGGGCGCGGAACAGCTCGCGCTCCTGCATCCGCACCGCTGGGGCGACGTGGAGCGGGCGGTGGACCGGGTGGACCGGCGGTTCGGCCGGGGGAGCGCGTTCCCCGCGAGCCTGCTCGACCGCGGCCGGGACGACTGACCCGCGCCGCGGTTCCTATACTGGGGGTCGGCAGGTGTCTCCGGAGGTGGCGGTGCCGCTCTCGCCCGACGAACAGCGCATCCTCGACGAGATCGAGGAACGGCTGCGCGCGGAGGACCCGCGCCTGGCCGAGACCGTCGCGAGCGGCTCGCTGCAGGGCCACGTCGCCCGCCGCATCCGCCTCGCCTCGGTGACGTTCCTCGTCGGGTTCCTGACGCTCATGGCGTTCCCCGTGTCGATCTGGATCGCGGCCGTCGGCTTCGGCGTGATGCTCGCCGCCACGCTCGTGATCTACCGCTCGCTCACGCAGCTCGGGCGTGACCAACTGCGCGCGCTGCAGCGTTCCGGCGGTCTCTCGCTCCCCGCGCTGCTCGCGCGGCTCGCGGGACGCGACCGTCGCGACGCCTCCTAGCAGCCACGGCGCGTTCCCGCAACGCGGCGGTGTTGCGGGAACCCGCGTCCCTCGGGTACAACTCTGGGGCCTTCCCCCGGCACCCGGTTCCGACGGTCGTCCCGTCCACCGGTTCGAGCAACGCGGAGGCCCGTTCGGGATGGAAGGATTCACCGCTCACCAGGCCACCCGCCTGACGGGCTGCACCCCGCGCCAGCTCCGCTACTGGGACCAGATCGGCCTCGTGCGCCCGAGCGTGCAGTCCACCGGCGGTCGCCCCGGCGTGCCGCGGCTCTACGCGTTCCGCGACCTCGTGGCCCTGCGCGTCGTGAAGTCGCTCCTGGACGGCGGGATGTCGCTCCAGCGGATCCGCCGCGCGTGGGAGTACCTGAACCGGCGCGCCGGCCTCGACCGTCACCTCGCCGAGGTGCCGCTCGTCACCGACGGCCGCAGCATCTACCGCGTCGCGCGCCGCAACACCGAGATCCTCGACGCGCTCCGCGAGGGCCAGATGGCGTTCTTCGTCACGATGGACGAGGTCGCCACCGGCGTCGAGGTCCGGCAGGGTCGCTTCCGCGAGGACCGCGACCGCCTGATCCGCGCGCTCCGCGAGGCCGCGGTACACGCGCGCACCGCCTCGCGCTAGTCGCCCACCCGGTACGCGCCCGCGAGGCGTCGCGTCCATCCCGCATCGCCCCGCAGCCCCGTCGTCGCCCGGTGCCCCGCGACCACCGCGCGCATCGCCTCGTCGTCGGACGGCCCCTCGTCGCCGTAGGCGGCACGCGACGCGACGCCAACGAGCACCGCGAGGTCCTCGTCGATGCGGGGATGGTCGGCGGCGAGGCGCGACGCGAACTCGCGGAGCGTCTCGCCGCGGTCACGACCGACGCCGAGTTCGCGACCGACGCCCTCGAAGGCCCGGAGCGCCGCGATCGCCCGCGCGCGCGGCGAACCGGCGCGCGCGATGCGGCGCCGTCGCGCCGCATCGCGCGCGAACGGGACGGCGAGCAGGAGCAGCAGCACCGCGCCCCCCGCGATCGGGACGACGGGGAGCGGCCGCTCGGCGGGCGCGAACGTCTCCTCCTCGATCGGTTGGCGTCCGGCGTCCCCGCCCTCGGGATCGATGCGATCGGCCTCCGCGCGGCAGAACTGCGCCGGGAGCTCCCGCCCGTCCACGACGCACGTGCGCGGCGCGGGGCTCGCCGCGGTCGCGCCGTCGGTCGCCGGCGCCTCGTCGCCACCCTCGTTGGGGTCGAGGTAGCTCCCGACGCCCCCGACCGGGTTGGGTCGACCGGGCGTCGGTTCGAAGGGGAGCCAGCCGAACCCCGGGAACGGGACCTCGACCCAGCTGTGCGCGTCCTGGTTCGTGATCTCCCACGCG
>JBJTHT010000119.1:0-11478 GCA_046094605.1 Actinomycetota bacterium
CGCCGCCCCCGTCCCGCTCGCCGGGAGGGCGGTCGTCGCGGTGGCGCCGCCCTACGACCCCCCCGCCGGGACGGCCCTGCTCCCGCCCCGGGTCGGCCTCGAGCCCCTGTCCGGCTTCGCGCTCCGGCGCGGCGGCGGACAGGGCCTCGAGGCCGACCCGGTGCGCGAGCAGCGCCGTCACCTCGGCGTGGTCGAAGGGCGGCGCCACCTCGACGACCTCCATCCCGGCGAGCGGGACGGTGGCGGCGATCCGGCGGACCGCCCGGAGCAGGTCGCGCTGGTCGAGCCCGCCGGGCTCCGGGACGCCGGTCCCCGGCGCGGCGGCCGGGTCGCAGACGTCGATGTCCACGGAGAGGAAGACGTGCGGCAGGTCCGCGACGTCGGCGAGGACCGCATCCACGACGTCGTCGATGCCGCGGTCCTGGATCTCGTCCATGCGGTACCAGCGGAACCCCTGGGCGCGCGCCCACGCGAACTCCTCGGGACCGGGCCAATACCCGCGCAGGCCGACCTGGACGATGTCGCTGCCGCGCAGCGAGCCCTCCTCGACGAGCCGACGGAGCGGCGTCCCGTGCGAGTGCTTCACGCCGTAGATCTCGTCGGCGTCGTCGGCGTGCGCGTCGAAGTGGATCAGTCCCACGCGGTCCGGGCGCCGCACGTCGGCGACCGCACCGACGTCGGGGTGGGCGATGGAGTGGTCGCCGCCGAGGACGATCGGGATCGCGCCGGCGCGCACGACGTCGGCGACCGTGGCGCGGATCGCCGCGTGGTTGCGCTCCCGGTCGGCGGGCACGACCGGCGCGTCGCCGTGGTCGACGACGCGGAGCACCTCGAACGGATCGAGGCCGAGGTCCATGTTCCACGCGCGGGGAGGTCGCGTGGCGTTGGGGTCGGCGAGGCGGATCGCCCGGGGGCCGAACCGCGCGCCCGGCCGATGCGACACGGCCTCGTCCACCGGCGCGCCGACGATGGCGACGTCGACGCCGACCAGGTCAGCGGGGTCGAGGACGAGCGGGATCTTGGAGAAGGTGCCCCCGCCCGCGTAGGACGGCTCCCCGGGACGGCCGACCTCCATCACGCCTCCCGTCCGCGCGGCGTCACGCGGAGCGCCGCGATCGGGACGCCGATGCCGACGATGAGCGAGGTGGCGACGACGATCGAGACCGCCCGCCATCCCTCGAAGAAGGCGACCGCGAGCGCGCACCCCGCGATGAGCGCGCTCCACAGGTAGATGAGCAGGACGGCCCCGCGGTGCGAGTGGCCGATGTCGAGGAGCCGGTGGTGGATGTGTTCCTTGTCGGCGTGGGACAGGCCGCGACCGCTGCGCACGCGGCGCACCACGGCGAGCACCACGTCCGCGAGCGGCACGAAGAGGACGAAAAGCGGCAGGGCGACCGGGATCGCGATGGCCGCGAGATCGCCGCCGGCGGGCGGGTAGGGGTTGCGACCGACGCCCGACACCGTCGCGATCCCGAGGAGGAGGCCGAGGAGCATCGACCCCACGTCGCCCATGAAGATGCGCGCCGGGTGGAAGTTCCACGGGAGGAACCCGAGCGCGCCGCCGAGGACCGTCGCCGTGAGCAGTGCCGCGGAACTCGCCGTCGGGCTGTCCCCCGCCGACCGCAGGTAGAGGAGGAACGCGAGGGCCCCGATCGCGACCACGCCGGCGGCGAGTCCGTCGAGGCCGTCGATCAGGTTCACGGCGTTCACCATGACGACGATCCACAGGACCGTGAGCGGGATCGCGAGCGTGGGATCGAGCGACACGATCCCCGAGCCGGGGACGTAGAAGAAGAGGAGCTGCACGCCGAAGAGGGTCGCGAGGCCGGCGCAGAGGATCTGCCCCACGAGCTTCGTGCCGGGGAGCAGCCCCTTCACGTCGTCCACGACGCCGAGGATCACGAGCGGCACCGTGGCAAGCAGCGCGGCCTGCACGTCGGAGGACCCGGCCGTGAGTCCCGAGAGGAACGGGATGCGCCGCGAGAGCAGGACCCCCGCGAGGACGCCGAGGTAGATCGCGAGGCCGCCCGAGGTCGGCGTCGCGACAGGGTGGACCTTGCGGTCGTTCGGGCGGTCGATCCACCCGAGGCGCCGCGCGAGCCACCGCACGAGGGGCGTCGCGAGGAACGCGACCGCGCAACTCGCGCCGGCGACGAGGAGGTAGGGCACGTCGCGCGCATCCTACCCGGGTCGCCCCGGCGGCCGGGCGGTCAGGGGTAGACGGGGACCCGGGCGACGAGCGCGGCCACGCGCTGCCGGCAGGCGTCGAGGACGCGCTCGTCGCCGGGGGCGCGCAGCGCCGCACCGAGGATCGACGCGATCTCCCGCATCTCGGGCTCGTCCATGCCGACCGTCGCGGGCGCGGGGGTTCCGACGCGGATGCCGGAGGGGTCCACGGGCGGGTGCGGATCGAACGGGATCGGGTTCTTGTTGAGCGTCACGCCGATCGCGTCCGACACCTCCTGGGCGCGGCGGCCACGGATGCCGAGCGGCGTCGTGTCGGCGAGGACGAGGTGCGAATCGGTACCGCCCGAGACGATGCGCGCGCCCTCGTCGCCAAGGGCGGCGGCGAGGGCCCGCGCCGAGCGCACGACCCGCGCCGCGTACTCGCGGAACGCCGGCGTCGCCGCCTCGCGGAGCGCCACGGCCTTGGCCGCGATGACGTTGACGAGAGGACCGCCCTGCATCATCGGGAACACCGCGCGGTCGATCGCGTCGGCGTGCTCGGCGCGGCAGACGATCATCCCGCCACGGGGCCCGCGGAGCGTCTTGTGCGTCGTGAACGTGACGACGTCGGCGTGGGGAACCGGGTTCGGGTACGCGCCGCCCGCGGACAGGCCGATGAAGTGCGACGCGTCCACCCACAGCAGCGCGCCGACCTCGTCGGCGATCGCCCGGAACGCCGCGAAGTCGATCTCGCGCGGGTACGCGGTGTAGCCGGCCAGGATGATGCGCGGTCGGTGCTGCCGGGCCAGGTCGCGCACGACGTCGAGGTCGACGCGTTCGGTGGTGCGGTCCACCTCGTACCCGATGAAGCGGAACCACTTCCCCGAGACGTTCACGGGCGAGCCGTGCGTGAGGTGGCCCCCGTGGGCGAGCGTGAGGCCGAGGACGACGGCGTCGGACC
The DNA here is from genome assembly GCA_046094605.1 of Actinomycetota bacterium. Classification (GTDB taxonomy): domain Bacteria; phylum Actinomycetota; class UBA4738; order UBA4738; family HRBIN12; genus JBJTIF01. Next base: position 3,128 of record JBJTHT010000119.1, read on the forward strand.
TCGGATCGAGGAACGCCCCCATCACCGCCAGGTTCGCCTGCGCGCCGGCGTGGGGCTGGGCGTTCGCGTGCTCGGCGCCCAGGAGCGCCTTCGCGCGCTCGATCGCGAGTCGCTCGACGACGTCGGCGTTCACGCTCCCGCCGTAGTAGCGCTTGCCCGGGTAGCCCTCGGCGTACTTGTTGTTGAGGGTCGAGGCCATCGCGGCGAGGACCGCGGGGCTGGTGTAGTTCTCCGACGCGATGAGACGCAGGGTCGAGCGCTCGCGCGCGACCTCGGCCGCGAGGGCGTCGGCGATCTCGGGGTCGCTCGCGCGCAGCGCGTCCCAGTCGGCGACGAAGTCCCTCAGAGCTTGCCGTCCTCGAGGTCGGCGATCTGTGCGACGCGCCGGGCGTGTCGCCCACCCTCGAACGGCGTCGCGAGCCAGAGCGCCACGATCTCACGCGCGAGCGCCGGCGCGACGATCCGCGCGCCGAGCGCGAGCACGTTGGCGTCGTTGTGCTGGCGCGACATGCGCGCCGTGTAGAGATCGTTGCAGAGCGCGGCCCGAGCGCCGCGCACCTTGTTCGCCGCGATCTGCTCGCCCTGACCGGAACCGCCGAGCACGATGGCGCGGTCGGCGCGGCCCGTCACGACGGCGCGCGCCGCCTCGGCGCACACGAGCGGGTAGTCCACCGGTTCCTCGGAGTCGGTGCCGAGGTCGGCGACCTCGTGACCCTCCCCCACCAGGAACGCGACGAGTTCGTTCTTGAGGAGGAACCCCGCGTGATCGGCGGCGAGCGCGACGCGCATCAGGCGGTTCCCGTCCGCCCGAGGCGTTCGCCGAGGCGGCGCGCGAGCCGCTCCGACCAGTCGTCGATCTCGGCGGCGATGCGCCGGTAGGCATCGAGCACGTCGCCGTAGGGATCGTCCACGTCGAGGTCACCGTCGGGCGGCGAGGCGGCACGCCGCCGCGCCGCCTCCGACACACGCGCGGCGAGGTCGCCCGACGGCTCGTCGCCGGCCTCGAGGAGGAGGACCAGTTCCTTCAGCGTGAACGTGCGGTCGGCGGCGGTGGGCACCGCGCGCACGATCGCGTCGCGGTGACCGCGCGTCATCGCGACGACGAGGGCGGCGTCCTGCACGAGGCCGACCGTGAGTCGGCGCGAGCGATGCCCCGCGAGGTCGAACCCTCGTTCCGCGCCGGCGACGACCGACCCGTCCGTCGCGGGACCGCCGTCGCGCGCATCGGTTCCGGCCGAGGTCACGACCGCGTGGGCGAGGCGTGCGCGGAGCGCGGCCTCGCCGATCGGCGAGCGGCAGATGTTCCCCGTGCAGACCACGAGCACCGACGGAGCGGACATGCGGGGAGTGTAGCCGGGGGTCTCAGCCCGGCCGGAGCACCGCGAGCACCTCGTCGGGGTCGAGGGCGCCGACGCGCAGGATGCGCGCCGTACCGTGCGCGAGATCCACGACCGTCGAGGCCGCACCGGCGAGCGGTTCCTCATCGAGGAGGTAGACGGCGACCGCGTCGGCGAACACCGCGACGACGCCCTCGCCGTCGATCGGCGTCGGTTCACCCGAGCGATTCGCGCTCGTGACGGCGAGCGGACCGGCGAGCGCGAGGACCGCGAGCGCGAGCGGGTGGCGCGGCACGCGGAGCCCGACCGTCGTCGGGTCGCCGCCCAGGTCCCAGCCCTCGCTCACCGTGCCGCGCGGCGCGACGATCGTGAGCGCGCCCGGCCAGAAGCGCGCGGCGAGTCGCTCGGCCCGCGCGTCCATGCGCGCCACGGCGCGCGCGGTCGCGAGGTCCGGCACGAGCACCGGCAGCTCCAGATCGCGCGGGCGACCCTTCGCGGCGAACAGGCGGGCGGTCGCCTCGGGTCGGTCGGGACGGGCCGCGATGCCGTAGACGGTGTCGGTCGGCATCACGACGAGGTCGCCGCTCCGAAGCGCCGCGGCGGCGTCGAGGACGGCGTCGCTCACGATGCGACCACCACGCGGTCCCGACCGACGAGGTCGCGCTCGACGCGGACGTCGCGGAACCCGGCGAGGACGCCGCGCACCTCGTCGGCCTGCGCCTCGCCGATCTCCACGATGAACGTGCCGCCCTGACGGAGCGCCTCGCGCGCCCCGCGCGCGAGACGCTCCGTCAGGGCGAGGTCACCGACGAGCGCCTCCATGGGATCGGCGAGCACGTCGGCCGGCAGCGCGTCCACCTCGTCGGGACGCACGTACGGCGGGTTGCTCACGACGAGGTCGACGGTCCCCCGCAGATCGTCGGGGAGCGGCGCGAGGAGGTCGCCCTCCAGCACCTCCACCTCGAGGCCGAGGCGTTCGGCGTTCTCGCGCGCGAGCGCCGCGGCGGCGGGCGAGCGATCCACCGCGAGGACGCGGGCGTCGGGACGTTCCGAGGCGATCGCGAGCGCGATGACGCCGGTCCCCGTGCAGACGTCGACGACGAGCGGCTCGGCCACGTCCGCGATGGCGGCGAGGGCGGTTTCGACGACGACCTCGGTCTCGGGTCGGGGCACGAACACGCCGGGCCGCACCGCGACGACGATCCCCCGGAAGGCCTGCTCCCCCGTCAGGTGCTGGAGCGGAACCCCCTCGCAGCGACGGCAGAGCGCGCGACCGAAGTCGCGCGCCTGGTCCGGCGTCAACCGCTCGGCACGCGTGTAGAGGCCGACGCGATCGGTCCGCAGGAGGTCGGCGAGCAGGATCTCCGCCGTCGCGCGCGGGGCGTCCACGCCGTGACGGTCGAGGTAGCGCTCGGCCCGGAGGAGCACCTCCGTCGGCCGTCCGCTCATGCGTCGCCGGCGAGCTGCGACGCGCGTTCGGCGGCCAGGAGCGCGTCCACGAACACGTCGATGTCGCCGCCGAGGATGGCGGAGATCTGGTGCGCGGTCACGTGGACGCGGTGATCGGTGACCCGGTTGTCGGGGAAGTTGTACGTGCGGATCTTCTCTGCGCGCTCCCCCGTGCCCACCTGCGACCGGCGCGCCGCCGCCTCCTTGGCCTGCGCCTCCTCGCGCGCCCGCGCGAGGAGGCGCGCGCGCAGGTACCGCATCGCCTTCTCGCGGTTCTGCAGCTGGGAGCGTTCCTCCTGCGAGGTCACGACGAGACCGCTCGGCTTGTGGGTGATGCGCACCGCGGAGTCCGTGGTGTTGACCGACTGACCGCCAGGGCCGCTCGATCGGTAGACGTCCACCTCGATGTCCTCCGCGCGGACCTCGACCTCGACGTCCTCGGCCTCGGGCAGCACCGCGACCGTCGCGGTCGACGTGTGGATGCGCCCGCCGGACTCCGTGACCGGCACGCGCTGCACCCGGTGCACCCCGGATTCGTGCTTGAGCCGCGAGAACGCGCCCTTGCCGCGGACCTCGAGCACGACCTCCTTGAACCCGCCGAGGTCCGAGGGCGAGGCGGACAGCACCTCGGTCTTCCAGCGCCGCCGTTCCGCGTACGCGCGGTACAGATCGAACAGTTCCCCGGCCCAGAGCGCGGCCTCCTGCCCGCCCGCGCCGGCGCGGATCTCGACGACGACGTCCTTCTCGTCGTTGGGGTCGCGCGGAACCAGCAGTTCCTCGAGCGTGGCGCGGAGCGCCTGCGCGGCGCGATCGGCGGTCTCGGCCTCGTCGCGCAGGTACGTCGCCATCTCGCCGTCGACCTCGGCGGCCGCGAGCGCCCGCGCCTCCTCGGCCTGTCGACGCGCTTCGCGGTAGCGGCGGAACGGCACGACGATCGCCTCGAGTTCCGCGAGGTCCTTGCCGGTGCGACGCAGGAGATCGGGGGTCTTCGCCGTGGCCGGGTCGGCCATGCGCGCCGTCAGTTCGTCGTAGCGGCGCTCGACGTCCTCGAGGCGTGCGTCGATGTCCATGGAGGGGATGCTACGGGCCGACGACGGCCGCGGTCAGTCGTCGAGGTCGTCCCAGGAGACGTCGATCGAGGGCACGGTCGGCGCCTCGAGGTCGACGGCGTCGTCACCGCCCCAGAGGTCGGCGTACGCGGGGTCGACCGCGGACACCTCCTCCGCCGGGAGCGCCGCGGCCGGAGCGGCCGGGGCCGCGGGGACCGCAGCGGGTGCCGCGATGCGCGGCGCGGATGGAACCTGCGGCATGTCCGGCAGCGGCGGCAGCGACTGGCCGCGCAGTCGGATGACGGCCTCCAGGTCGCCGGCGGCTCGGACGAGGCGTTCCTGCATCTCGACGAGCCCGTCGAGGATCAGGTCGCGCCGGTTGGCGAGCGCTTCCACGGCGGTCGTTGCCACCTCGCGCGTCTCACGCACGGTCTGCTCCACGGCGCCGAGCGCGGCGTCGGCCGTCGCCTGCGCCTCCGCGCGGAGCCGGTCGGCCTCGGCGCGCGCGGCGTCGAGCATCGCGCCGGCCTCGGCACGGGCCTCGGTGAGGATGCGCTCCGCGCTCTCGTCGGCCGAACGGATCGCCTCGGCGATGCGCCGGGTCGCGCGCTCGTACTCGTCGGCCTTCGGGCTCGGCGCCGCCACCGCGGTCTCCGCCTTCCGGCGGGCCTCCGCGAGGAGCGTCTCGAGGTGGGTCACCTGGTCCGCGAGCTGCTCGAGGTACGCGCGCACCTGATCGGGGTCGTAGCCCTTCCGGGTCGCGACGAACTCGCGGCGGCGGATCTGGTCGGGCGTTGCGAAGAGGGGGAGGTCGAAGTCCGAGGTCACGCGCTCACCCCTTCTCCGTGGTCGTGGTCGGTCCGGGCAGCGTCAGTCTAGGGGTCGCTCCGGAGCGTGCAAGCCGGACCCCGCCGCGCGTTCCGCCTCCCGCGCGCGCACCGCCGAGAACGACGCGATGGCCACTTCGACCTGGGCGGGTTCCGGGGCGCGCGTCGTGATGGACTGGAGCCAGAGCCCCGGCGCCATGAGGGCCCGGACGACGGCCGAGTCGGGGAACTTCGCCCCGAGGCGCAGGAGCTCGAACGCCACGCCGGCGATGAGCGGGATCGCGACGAGCCGGGATCCGATCCGCCACCAGAGCCCCGGGTTCCCGAAGGCCGCGAACACGACGATCGTCACGAGCATCACGAGGATCAGGAAGTTCGTCCCGCACCGGACGTGGAGCGTGGGATGTCGGATCACCGTCGCGGGTTCGAGCGGCTCGCCGTGCTCGAAGGCGGTGATCGTCTGGTGCTCCGCGCCGTGGTACTGGAACGTGCGACGTACGTCGGCGGAGCGACCGATCAGAAGCAGGTACCCGAGGAACAGCGCGACGCGGAACAGCCCCTCGAGGACGTTCACCGCGAGCGAGGACGCGACGTGGTCCGCCACCCAGCGGAAGACCGCCGCCGGCATCGCGATGAAGAGGGCGAGGAACAGCGTGACGGCGATCGCCATCGAGATGCCCACCTGCGTCCCGGTGATCTCGTCCTCGCCGTCCTGCCCGGCGACGCGGGCGGAGATCGCGAGCGCACGGAACCCGATGGAGAGCGACTGGCCGAGCGCGATGACGCCGCGCACCAACGGGAGCCGGAGCACCCGCACCCGCACGGCGACGGAGTCGAGGTCGTGCGTCTCGACGTGGATGCCGCCGTCGGGACGGCGCACCGCGACGGCCCAGACGTCGCGACCGCGCATCATGACGCCCTCGAGCAGCGCCTGGCCGCCGTAGAGGTGGTCCGGGGCCGTCGGCCGCGACGCCACTACGACTGCTGCGTCGGGGTGGTGCGGCCGTACCGGCGCTGGAACCGCTCGACGCGCCCGCCCGTGTCCACGAGCCGCTGCTTGCCCGTGTAGAAGGGGTGGCACTGCGAGCAGATCTCCACGCGGAGGTCCGCCTTGGTGGAGCGCGTCTCGAACGTCGTGCCGCACGAGGCGCAGTGCACCGTCGCGGCCACGTACTGCGGGTGGATGTCGGCCTTCATCTCGTCTCCCCGTTCGCCGTCACGACGACGGCGCCTTGGCGATCTCCTTTAGGAACTGCTCGTTGGACTTCGTGGCCCGGATCTTATCGGTGAGGAGCTCGAGGGCGGCGCCGGGTTCGAGCGCGTGGAGCACGCGGCGCAGACGCCAGACGAGCGCGAGCTCCTCCGGCGGCATGAGGAGCTCCTCCTTGCGGGTGCCGCTCGCCTCGACGTTGATCGCCGGGAAGAGCCGCTTCTCCGCGAGGGCGCGGTCCAGCCGCAGTTCCATGTTCCCCGTGCCCTTGAACTCCTCGAAGATCCCCTCGTCCATGCGGGAGCCGGTCTCGACGAGGGCGCTCGCGATGATCGTGACGCTGCCACCCTCCTCGATGTTGCGCGCGGCCCCGAAGAACCGGCGCGGCGGGTAGAGCGCGGTCGAGTCGATACCGCCCGACAGGATCTTGCCCGACGCCGGCGCCGCGAGGTTGTACGCGCGCGCCAGGCGGGTGATCGAGTCGAGGATGATCGCGACGTCCTGACCGAGTTCGGCGAGACGCTTCGCGCGCTCGAGGACGAGCTCGGTCACCTGGATGTGCTGGTCCGGCGGCTTGTCGAAGGTCGAATAGACGACCTCCGCCGGCTGCACCGTCCGCTGCCAGTCGGTGACCTCCTCCGGACGCTCGTCCACGAGGAGCACGATCAGGTGCGTCTCGGGCGAGGACTGGATGATCCCGTTGGCGATGTTCTTGAGGACGGTCGTCTTCCCCGCCTTCGGCGGCGAGACCACCATCCCGCGCTGTCCCTTGCCGACGGGCGCGATCATGTCGACGATGCGCCCGGTCGTGTCGGTCGGCCCCGTCTCGAGGCGGAACCGCTCCGAGGGGAACAGCGGCGTGAGCTTGTCGAAGGTCGGACGCGTGCGGGCGGCCTCGGGATCGACCCCGTTCACGCGTTCGACGGCGAGCAGCGCCGCGTACTTGTCGTTCTCGCGGGCCGGACGGATCTTGCCCGTCACGGTGTCGCCCTTGCGCAGGCCGTGCCGGCGCACCTGCCCGACCGGGACGTAGACGTCCTCGGGGCCGGGGAGGTACCCGGCGGTGCGCAGGAACCCGTAGCCCTCGGGCAGCAGGTCGAGGAGCCCGGTGGCCGACGGCGCGGCCGCGAGTTCCTCGTCGGAGACCTGGATGTCGCGCATGCGCTCCATCCCGCCGCCGCCACCACCGCCGCGGTGCCGGCGGCCGTCGTCGCCGCCGCGGCCACCACCACCGCCGCCGCGGCGACGACGGCCCTCCCGACGCGGTCCATCGTCGCGGCGCGGCGGCTGGTCGTCACCGCCCCGGTCGCGTTCGACGGCGCCGTTGCCCGACGCCGCGGTTCCCAGTTCCACGTCCTTGGTCACGCGGATGCTCCCTTCGTTGCGCTGCCGAGGCCCTTCTGGAGGGCCTCCCAGTCCTTGGCGAACCGCTCGAGACCGAGATCGGTGAGCGGGTGCTTCACGAGCTTGGCGAACACGTCGTGCGGCATCGTCGCGATGTCGGCGCCCGCGAGGGCCGCCTCGACGATGTGCATCGGATGGCGCAGCGACGCGGCGAGCACGTTCGTGTCGTAGCCCTGCACCGCGTAGATCTCGCAGATCTGCCGCAGCGCGTGCATCCCGTCGGCGGCCGCGTCATCGATACGCCCGAGGAACGGCGACACGATGTAGGCGCCGACCTCGGCCGCGAGGATCGCCTGCGCGGGCGAGAACACGAGCGTCACGTTGATGCGGATGCCCTCGTCCGTGAGCCGGCGTCCGGCCTCGAGGCCGGCGGGCGTCATCGGCACCTTCACGACGGCGTTGGGGCCCATCGCGGCGAGGCGCTGGCCCTGCTCGTACATCGGACCGGCCTCCATCTCCGTGGTCTCGAGGGAGACGTCGCCGCGGACCTCGGCGAGGATCTCCTTCCAGACGCGGTCGGGGTCCAGGCCCTCCCGGGCGACGAGGGTGGGGTTGGTCGTCACGCCGGAGAGCACGCCCCAGCGGTTGATCTCACGGATCTCGTCGATGCTCGCGGTGTCGAGGAACAGTCGCATTCGCATGGTTCCCGGGTCGGGGGTCATTCGGGCGCGTTCGCGGAGCGGTCCGCTGAGAGGGGAAGCGCTCGGCCCGACCGGGCCACGCCCAGCATACGCGGGGCCCGGGACAGCGGCAATCCCCCGACCCCGGGCCGCCCGGGATACTGGGCGGGTGAACGCCCTGGACGCCGCGATCCTCGTCGGACTCGGGCTCGGGGCCCTGATCGGCTTCCGGCGGGGACTCGTGCTCCAGCTCTGCTCGTACGGGGGACTCCTGCTCGGCCTCCTGGTCGGCTCCGCGGCCGCGCCGCTCGTGGCCGGCCTCGTGCCGACCGGTGGCCCCCGCGCGGCGGCGGCCGCCGTCACGGTCCTCATCGGCGCGGCGGTCGGCAACGGCCGCGGGTGGATCGCGGGGTGCGTCTGGGGCGGGGGCGCGGGGCGGCGCGCGCGCGCCCGCG
>JBJTHT010000120.1:0-3188 GCA_046094605.1 Actinomycetota bacterium
GCCGACGTCACGCCCTCGGCGGTCCGCGCCTCCGCGGGCGCGCTCCTGCATCTGCCGCACGCGCGCGTCGCGTGACGAGGAGCGCAGCGCCGGCGGCCTCGGCGGAGCGCGCCGCCGCGCCCAGGTTCTGCGGATCCTCGATGCCGTCGAGGACGACGACGAGGGCGTCGTCGGGGAACCGGCGGGTCGACAGTTCCTGCTCACCGACCGGCGGCGGGATGCGGACCGTCGCGATCCTCGCCGCGGCCGGCCACGCGCCGGTCGGCGTCGACGTCACCGTCATCTGCGATCGACCCCACGTCGCCCCGCGCCGCGACGAGATGCGTGCGGCGCTCGCCGCCGCGCTCGGCATCCCGGTGGATCGCGTCTCCGTGAAGGCCACGCGTCCCGAGGGCCTCGGCCTCGTCGGGGAGGGGATCGGATGCCTCGCCCTCGCGACGGTCCGCGCGAGGAGGACCGCTCCGGCGATGCCGGCGACGGCCGGATCGGTGTCCGGGAAATGCTGGCCGACGTCGCCGAGGGCGACGGCGCCCAGGAGCGCATCCGCGATCGCGTGGCAGACGGCGTCGCCGTCGGAGTGGCCGACGAGGCCCGGTTCCCCCGCGAAGACGAGACCGCCGAGGTGGAGCGTGCGATCGGGATCGCTGCGGTGGACGTCGAAGCCGAGGCCGGTGCGCAGGTCAGCCACCGATCGCCCTCCGGGCGCGCTCGAGGTCGTCGGCGGTCGTGATCTTGAAGGCCATCGCGTCACCGGGGATCACCCGGATGCGGTACCCGGCGAGCTCCAGCGCCATCGCGTCGTCGGTCACGTCGACCGCGGCGCGGGCGTGGGCGTCGCGGAACGCCGCGGCGCGGAAGGCCTGGGGGGTCTGGACGGCGACGAGGCCCTCGCGCGGTTCCGTGGCGACGACGCGGTCGCCCTCGACCCGCTTGAGGGTGTCGGCGACGGGGATGCCGGGGACCACGCCGTCCACCCCATCGAGCGCCTCGACGACCGCGTCCACCAGGGCGGGCGGCGCGAGCGGCCGTGCCGCGTCGTGGCACCCGACGACGTCGGCGTCGCCGCCGATCGCTTCGAGGGCGAGGAGCGTCGATGCACGGCGCGTCGCGCCGCCGACCACGACGTCGCAGCGCGGATCGAGGAGCGCGCGGACCCGCGCCTCCCAGCCGTCGGGGACGGCGACGACGACGCGGTCGATCGCGCGCGATGCGAGCACGGTGTCGACCGCGTGGAGGATCAGGGGGCGGTCACCGAGCGGGACGAAGGCCTTCGGGAGGTCGGCGCCGAGACGGTCGCCGCTGCCCGCCGCGAGGACGATGGCGACGGCGTCGGTCACGGGGCCCTCCGGTGGGGCCGCCGGCGTCAGGCGCCGGCGAGGATGCGGGACTGGTGCGAGTCCTCGAGCACCTTGTCGATCGCGGCCTCGGCCTTCTCCGCGCTCTCGCCCATCGCGTGGACGAGTTCCGAGACGAGGATCTGGCGGGCCTTCTGGATCATCCGCTTCTCGCCGGCGGACAGGCCGCGATCGCGATCGCGGATCGAGAGGTTCCGCACCACCTCGGCGACCTTGTAGATGTCGCCGGAACGGAGCATCTCGATGTTGTTCTTGAAGCGACGGCTCCAGTTCGAGGCCATCTGGGACTCGTCCTGCTTGAGCACCTTGAGGACCTTCTTGACCTCGTTCTTCGTGACCGGCTCGCGGAGGCCGACCTCCGCGCAGCTGTCCACGGGGATCATGAGCGTCAGCTCGCCGTAGGCGACCTTGAGCCGGAAGTAGGTCCGCTTCTCACCGAAGATCTCGCGCGTGACCTTGTCCTCGATGACCGCCGCACCGTGCTCGGGGTGCACGACGGTGTCGCCCTTCCGGAACATGGGAACCCCTCCTCGGGGACCTTCAGGGAACTGTTGCGATGCTGTGATGGTAGCACTTCCGCGACCGACCGGGCAAACCGAAACCGCAGGTCAGAGGCCCTTTCCGGCCCGGGCGACGACCCGGGGTCGCGGGGTGGCGGCGTCGCCCGCGATCCAGCGCAGGGCATCGCGGACGTGGCGCACGGGGATCACGTCGGGCGCGGTCCGCGGCGCGCGTTCGACCGGCGCGTAGATCGTCCCGACGTTGGCGGCGAGCGCGGCGGCGATGCGTTGTTCCATCGCGGCAACGGGTCGAACGAGCCCCGTGAGCGAGACCTCGCCGACGAACGCAGCGCCCATCGGCGTCGCGACGCCGGTCGCCGCCGATGCGAGCGACGCGGCGATCGCGAGATCGCATGCGGGATCGTCCACGCGCGCGCCACCCGCGCTCGCGCCGTAGAGATCGGCGCGCGAGAGCGCGACGCCCGCGCGGTCGAGGACCGCGGCGACGATGCCGAAGCGGCGCGCGTCGAGACCGCTCACCTGCCGACGCGTCGAACCATCCGTGGGTGCGACGAGCGCCTGCACCTCGACGGCGATCGCGCGTCGGCCGAGCCGCGGCAGCGCGATCGCGCAGCCCGGCTCGTGCGTCCCGGGGACGAGCAGGTCGGCCGGGTCGATCTCGCAGAGCCCCTCGCCGGTCATCTCGAACCAGGCGACCTCGCCCTCCGCACCGAACCGGTTCTTGCCGCCGGTGAGCATCCGCAGACCCGACCGCGGTTCGCCCTCGAAGGCCAGGACGACGTCCACGGCGTGCTCGAGCGTCCTCGGCCCCGCGAGGTCGCCGTCCTTGGTCACGTGGCCGGCGACGAGCACCGCGATGCCCTCGGCCTTGGCGAGGCCCACGAGGGCGTCGGTGCACGCGCGCACCTGGGAAGGGCCACCGGGAACCTGCCCCGCGTCCGGATCGCGCAGCGTCTGGATCGAGTCCACCGCGAGCAGGAACGGGCGCTCGGACCGCGCGGCCTCGAGCAGCGGGCCGAGGTCGCGGCCGGACACGAACGACACAGCGTCCCCTGCGACGCCGAGCCGCCGCGCCCGGGCCGCGACCTGCCCGCGCGACTCCTCGCCGGAGGCGAGGAGACAGGGGAGCCCGGCAGCCGACAGGTTCGCCACCATCTGGAGGAGAAGGGTCGACTTGCCGATGCCGGGCTCGCCCGCGAGGAGGGTGACGGAGGCCGGGACGAGCCCGCCGCCGAGGACCCGGTCCACCGACGGGAACCCCGTCGCGACCCGCTCGCCCTCCGGCTGGGCTCCACCGAGGGTCTCGAGGCGA
>JBJTHT010000121.1:0-13168 GCA_046094605.1 Actinomycetota bacterium
GCCGCCCCCCCCCCCGCCCGCCGCCCGCCCCCGCGCGGCCCCCCCCCGCCCCCGCCCCCCCCCGGGGGGCCCCCGCCCCCCCCCCCCCCCCCCCCCCCCCCCCCCCCCGTCGAGGCGAGCGCGACGATCGCGGTCACGATCCCCCACGGCCTCCACGCGCGCCCCGCGGCGCGCCTCGTCCAGGTGGCCGCGTCGTCGGGCGCCGACGTGCGCGTGCGCAACGCGACGACGGGCCGCGGTCCGGTCACCGCGCGGAGCCTGAACGCGGTGGCGACGCTCGGCGTCCTCGCCGGTCACACGATCGAGGTGACGGCCGGCGGTCCGGGCGCCCACGCCGCGGTCGACGCGCTCGTGGCGCTCGCATCCCGAGACTTCGACGAACGCCCGGAGGCGCCCGCGCCCGTCGCCGCGCGCGGGGCGATCCCGGCGGGAGCGCTGGCAGGATCGCCAGCGTCGCCCGGCGTCGTCGTGGCGCCCGCGCGCCGGTTCCACGCGGCGCCGATCGAGATCCCCGACCGTCCGTCGGTCGATCCGGCCACGGAACGACGGATGCTCGCCGCCGCGATCGACGCGACGCGCGACGACCTCCGCGCGCAGCGCGAGGAGGTCGCGCGTCGCTCCGGCGGCGGCGCTGCGGCGATCTTCGATGCCCACCTGCTGTTCCTCGACGACGAGGCGATCGTCGCGCCGGCGACGGATGCGATCGGCGGCGGCGCGGCGGCGGCGCGGGCGTGGCGCGACGCGGTGGACGGCGCGGCGCGGGCATGGACCGAGCTCGGCGACCCGTACCAGCGCGCGCGGGCCGACGACCTGCGGAGCGTCGGTTCCCAGGTCCTCGCGCATCTCCTCGGCATCCCGCTCCCCGCACCGCGCCTCGCGGCGCCGGGCGTCCTCGTCGCCGCCGACCTCTCGCCCGCCGACGCGTCCGCGCTCGATCCGGCGACGGTCCTCGGCGTCGCGACCGGCGCCGGCGGCCCCACCTCGCACGCGGCGGTCATCACGCGTTCGCTCGGCATCCCCTGCGTCGTGGGCATCGGTCCCGCGATCGACGGCGTGGCCGACGGCGCCGAGGTGGCCCTCGACGGTGAGGCGGGGTTCCTGCATCCCGATCCGCCCGCCGACCTCCGCGCCACGCTGGCGGAGCGACGCGACCGGGAACGCGCCGCGCGCGAGCGCGCCGCGGCGGCGGCGGCCGCTCCCGGCGCGACCCGCGACGGCGTCGCCGTGGAGGTGGCCGCCAACATCGGCGGTCCCGGTGACGTCGCGGCCGCGGTGGCGTCCGGGTGCGACGGCGTCGGATTGTTCCGCACGGAACTGCTGTTCCTGGATCGCCGCGACCTCCCGGGCGAGGACGAGCAGGAGGCCGCGTACCGCGCCGCGGCCGTCGCGCTCGACGGTCGACCCCTCGTGATCCGCACCCTCGACGTCGGCGCGGACAAGCCGCTGCCGGCGCTGCGCCAGGATCCGGAGGCCAACCCCTTCCTGGGCCTGCGCGGCATCCGGCTCGGGCTCGCGCGTCGCGACCTGCTCGACGGCCAGCTCCGCGCGATCGCCCGCGTCGCACGCGACCACCGCGTGCGCGTGATGTTCCCGATGGTCGCCACCCTCGCGGAGCTGCGCGCGGCACGCGCGGCGCTCGACGCCGCGCGTGCCGCCGAGGGCGGCGGCGAGCTCGAGGTCGGCGTGATGATCGAGGTGCCGTCGGCGGCGCTCGCCGCGGAGCGGCTCGCGCCGCACGTGGACTTCTTCTCGATCGGGACGAACGACCTCACGCAGTACGTGTTCGCCGCGGAACGCGGCAACGATCGCGTCGCCGCGATCGCGGACCCGTTCCACCCGGTCGTGCTCGACCTCATCGGGCGCACCGCGCGCGCGGGGAACGGGGCGGACGCCTGGACGGGGGTCTGCGGCGAGTTCGCCGCGGAACCGCTCGCCGCGCCGCTGCTCGTCGGCCTCGGCGTACGGGAACTCTCGATGGGCGCGCCCGCGATCGCGCTCGTGAAGGAGGCCCTGCGCGGCGTCGACCTCGCGGATGCCGAGGCCCTCGCACGGGATGCCCTCGCGTGCGGGTCGGGCGAGGAGGTCCGCGACCTGCTGCGCGGCCGCGCGGGGGCACCGCGGTAGGCTCCGCCCCGTGAGCGACCGCGGACGCATCGTCCTCGGGGCCGTGACCTGGCTCCGGGCGCTCCTCGTGCCCGTGATCATCGCACTCGTCCTCGCCGCGCCCGGTTCCATGGCGGCGCGGGTGTGGGCGACGGTCCTCTTCACCCTCGCCGCCTTCAGCGACCTGCTCGACGGCTACCTCGCGCGGCGCTGGCGCTTCCAGTCGGCGCTCGGGGGGTTCCTCGACACGACGGCGGACAAGCTCCTCGTCTCCGGGACCCTCCTCGCGCTGGTCGAGATCGGCCGCGTGTCCACGTGGATCGCGTTCCTGATCATCGGTCGGGAACTGATCCTCCTCGCGCTCAAGGGCGTCGTGGCGGCGGGGGGCGGCGACGTGGACCCGTCGTCGTGGGGGAAGTGGAAGGCGACGATCCAGTTCATCGCGGTCGGCGCGGCGATCGCGCGCCTCGGGCCGCGGATCGGCCCGCTCTACCTCGACGGCTACGCGATGCTCGTCGCGACGGCGCTCACCGTGATCTCCGCCGTGGACTACCTCGCGCGCTACCGCGCGGCCTTCTCCTCCGAGGCGTGACCACCGCGCTCGTCACCGGCGCGACCGGCACGATCGGCTCCGCGCTCGTGCGTCGCCTCCTCGCCGAGGGGATCGGCGTGCGCGCGCTCGCGCGCTCCGACGCCGCCGCGGGCGGCGGGGGCGGGGGGCGCGGGCGGGGGCGGCGGGGCGCGCGCGGCGACGTGCTGGACGCCGACACCGTGCGCGGGGCGGCGCGCGGCTGCGAGTTCCTGTTCCACGTCGCGGGGCGCAGCGGCCTCTGCCTCCCCGACGCCGCGGCGATGGAACGGCTGAACGTCGAGGGGGCGACCACCGCGGTGCGGGCCGCGGCCGACGCCGGCGTGCGCCGGGTCGTCCTCACGTCTTCCGCCGCGACGCTCGGGGAGGCCGCGGGCGCGGTCGGCGACGAACGCACCGCGCATCGCGGGACGTTCCTCTCCCGCTACGAGGCGTCGAAGCACCGCGCCGAACGCCTCGCCCTCGCGATCGGCCGCGACCGCGGCGTCGAGGTCGTGTCGGTGAACCCCGCGTCGGTGCAGGGCGCGGGGCGCACGACCGGTTCCGCGCGGCTCCTCCTCGACGCCGTCGCCGGACGCCTGCCCGTCGTCGTGGACGCGTGGCTCTCGCTCGTGGACGTCGAGGACTGCGCGACGGGCCACGTCCTGGCCGCGCGGCGCGGGATCGCGGGCGAGCGCTACGTGCTGGCCGGGTCGACGATGCGGGTGACCGAGGCCTTCGACCTCCTCGACCGCCTCTGGGGTCTCCCCCGGCGGCCGCGACCGATCCCCGCGTGGACGACGGTCCCCGTCGGCTGGATCGGCGGCGCGTTCGGGTCGCTGACGGGACGGCGGGTGCGGGCCTGCCCCGAGGCGATGCGGACGCTGCGGCACGGCCACCGCTACGACGGGAGCCGCGCGACGCGCGACCTCGGCCTCCCCTACACCCCGATCGAGGAGACGCTGCGCCGCGCGCTCGCGTGGTACGCCGAGCGCGGTCTCGTCCCCGCCGCCCGCCCCCGCGGCTAGGATGCGCCGCAGGAGGAACCGGTGAGCACCCGACCCGACCGCAACCTCGCCCTCGAACTCGTCCGCGTCACGGAGGCGGCCGCCCTCGCGGCGGGCCGCTGGATCGGTCGCGGCGACAAGCACGCCGCCGACCGCGCGGCCGTCGACGCGATGCGCCTGATGATCGACACCGTCTCGATGCAGGGGACCGTCGTCATCGGCGAGGGCGAGAAGGACGAGGCGCCCATGCTCTTCAACGGCGAGCGCGTCGGCGACGGCACCGGCGCCGCGGTGGACGTGGCCGTGGACCCGATCGACGGAACGCGACTCACCTCGATCGGACAGCCCAACGCCGTCTCGGTCATCGCGCTCGCCGAGCGCGGTTCCATGTTCTTCCCGGGCGCGGCCGTCTACATGGAGAAGATCGCGACCGGCCCCCGGGCCGCCCACGCGATCGACATCACGGCCTCCCCCGCCGACAACGTCCGCGCCGTCGCGGCGGCCAAGGGCGGCCGCCCGCAGGACGTCGTCGTGGTCGTCCTCGACCGGGATCGGCACGCGCCGCTGATCGACGAGATCCGCGCCGTGGGGGCCCGTGTGTACCTCATCACCGACGGCGACGTCGCGGGCGCGATCGCGGCCGCCACGACGGAGCGTTCCGGCATCGACCTCCTCATGGGCATCGGCGGGACGCCGGAGGGCGTCGTCGCGGCGGCCGCCCTCAAGTGCCTCGGCGGCGCGATCCAGGGCCGCCTCCATCCGCGAAGCGCCGAGGAGCGCGCGGCGCTCGTGGCCGCCGGCTACGACCCCGCACGCGTCCTCACGACCGACGACCTCGTGGCCGGCGAGGACGTGTTCTTCGCCGCCACGGGCATCACGGACGGCTCACTCCTGCGCGGCGTGCGCTACGACGCCGCCGGCGCCACGACCTGGTCGATGGTGATGCGCTCGCGCTCCGGGACGGTGCGCCGCGTCGAGGCGTGGCACTCCTTCGAGAAGCTCGAGACCTACTCGAGGATCGCCTACCGCTGACGCGCGCGCGGGATCAGCTCCCGCGCGATCAGATCCACGATCCCATCGTCCGGGATCGCGAAGGGAACCGTCGCCGGCGCGACGATGACCTCCTCGACACCGAGGTCGGCGAACCACGCGAGTCGCTCCGCGCACGCCGCCACCGTCCCCACGAGCGCGTCGCCGCGGAACGCGTCGAGGTCCGCCGCGGCACCGGGGAGCCACGACCGCATCGCATCGAGGCGTCGACCGAGGTCCGCCTCGTCCTCGCCCACGATCGCGTAGAGCCCGACGGACAGGCGCGGCGCGGGGGCCCCCATCTCGGCCGCGAACGCGCGCAACCGCGCGACCTTGGCGGCGTAGGCCTCGCGGTCGATCCGCCACGCGGTGTTCCACCCGTCGCCGCGGCGGGCGACGAGGCGCAGCGCCCGGTCGCCGCCCTTGGCCCCGATCCACACCGGGACGCCCGCCGCGGCGATGGGTTCCTCGATCCGCGCGCGCAGGTCCTCGAGCAGCGCGAAGCGCGTCCCGACCGTCCCCATCGCGTAGCCGAAGGGCTCGAAGTCCTCCGCGTACCACCCGGACCCGAGACCAAGGTCGAACCGCCCGCCCGAGAGCGCTGAGAGCGTCGTCGCGAGGTGCGCGGTGATCGCCGCCGGCCGGAACGGCGCGCCCAGGACGAGGGTCCCCATGCGCACGCGCTCCGTGGCCGTCGCGATCGCCGCGAGCGCCGTGATCGGTTCCAGCGCATCCACGGGACCCGGATCGCCGCCGTAGCGCCCGAGCGAGAAGAGGAAGTGGTCGGAGATCCAGACCGAATCGAAGCCCAGGTCCTCGGCGCGCACGGCCCACGCCACGGTGTCGGCGACGGTCATGGTGCGTCCGGGGAGCGAGAAGCCGTAGTGCGGCAGGGTGAGCCCGACCCTCACGCCGCGTCCTCCTCGACCATGCCGGGATGATGCCAGCCGACGCCGACCCGTAGCATGAGGGGGTCGTCGAGCCGGGAGGTACGGTGCCCACCGAGGAACGGATCCGCGAGGCCCTGCACGTCGTCCGCGACCCGGAGATCGGCAAGCCGATCGACGAGATCGGGATGCTCAAGGGGGTCGAGGTGGAGGGCGGCCTCGTCCGCGTCCACGTTCTCCTGACGATCGAGGGCTGCCCCCTCAAGGACCGCATCACCGCCGACGTGAACGCCGCCCTGCGCGACGTCGAGGGCGTGGAACGGGTCGAGGTGGAACTCACGCCGATGAGCGAGCAGGAGCGCCAGACCCTCGTCTCGACCCTCCGGGGCACCCCCGCCGCGCCGCAGCAGCAGCGCACCTTCTTCCAGGACGGCCGCACCACCGTGATCGCCGTCGCGTCGGGCAAGGGCGGCGTCGGGAAGTCGAGCGTGACGGTGAACCTCGCCGTCGCGCTCGCCGCCGAGGGCAACCGCGTCGGCGTCCTCGACGCCGACGTGTGGGGCTTCTCGGTCCCGCGGATGCTCGGCGTGACCGACGCGAAGCCCGTGGGCTTCGACAACATGATCATGCCGCTCGAAGCGCACGGCGTGAAGATCATCTCGATGGGCTTCTTCGTCCCCGAGGAGACGCCGGTGATCTGGCGCGGGCCGATGCTCCACAAGGCGATCGAGCAGTTCCTGGGCGACGTCTACTGGGGCGACCTCGACTTCCTGCTCGTGGACCTCCCGCCGGGGACCGGCGACGTGTCGATCTCGCTCGCCTCGTTCCTGCCCGGCGCGCAGATGCTCGTCGTCACCACCCCGCAGGAGGCCGCGCGCAAGGTCGCGGAGCGCGCCGGCAAGATGGCCGAGCGCACGAACCTGCGGGCGGTCGGCGTGATCGAGAACATGTCGTGGTTCGTGTGCCCCCACTGCGGCGGGCGCGAGGAGATCTTCGGCGCGGGCGGCGGCGCGGAGGCGGCCGAGACGCTCGGCGTCCCGCTCGTCGGCCAGGTCCCGCTCGAGCCGGCGCTGCGCACCGGCGGCGACGCGGGCGTGCCGATCGTCGTGCGCGACGCGGACGCCCCCGCGGCGCAGGCGCTCGTCGCCGCGGCGCGTGAGGTCGCGCGCCTCTCGCGCACGCGCGTGGGCAAGCCCCTGCCGCTGATGACCACCCGCGCCGCCGGCGCGGGCCACGCGCACTAGGGCAGGAACCCCACCTTCGCCGCGAACTCCGCGGTGAGGGCGGTGATCACGGCGAGGTAGAAGAACCCCGTCGCGGCCTGCACCGCGCTCGGGCGGTCCCCGCGGAGCGTCGCGCGCACCATCACCGCGACGAACCCGGTCGTGCCGACCATCCCCAGGGCGATCCACGACGCGAGGCCCGCCGACGTGAGCAGCGGGTTGAAGGAACCGCTCGACGGCGTGGGGCCGAACCCGCCGATCGCGATCGCGAGCGCCTCGAGGACCACGCCGACGCCGAGGGTCGCCGTCGCGCGCAGGATCGGCCCGCGCGTGAGCCGTCGGTCGGTGAGGTACCAGTGGCCGAGCAGGAGCCCGTCCATCACCGCGCCGAGGAACGCCCCGCCGGCCGCGAGCTGGAGCGCCGCGACCGCGAACCCGGACTCCCCCGTCATCGCGAGGGCGCCGAGGAGGCCGACGCCGAGCGCCACCGAGACGAAGCCGATCGCCCGCCCGACCACGGGCCGGCGCAGGAGGAACGCCGCGGTCGAGAGCGTCGCCCGCCACGAGGCCCGCCGATGCCGAGCCCCACGCCGCGAACGCGAGCGCGGCGAGGATCGCCGTCGTCAGCGTGAAGACCCCGCGCTTGACCTCGCCCCACAGCGGCGAGGGGTAGAGGCTCGCGAGACCGCCGTCCACGGTCTCGGCCAGCACCAGCGCCGCGACGCCCGCCGGTCCGGTCACGCGCGGCTCCCGGGTCCCATGGACGGTGAGCCTATCGTCCCGCCCCACCGTCCACCGCTCCCGCTACGCTCCCGTCCGTGAGCGATTGGCGGTCCTACGACGGCGTCGCGGAGGTCTACGGCCGCATCCACGCGCCGCGCATGGCGGAGCCCGCCCGCGACCTCGTCGCCTTCGTGGAACCGGCGCGCGACGCGCGCATCCTCGACGTGGGCACCGGGACCGGCGTCGCGGCGTGGGCCGCGGCCGCCGCGTCGCCGGACGGTCTCGCCGTGGGCGTGGACGCCTCCATCGGGATGCTCGGCGTCGCGCGCCGCACGCGCCCCGACATCCCCGTGGCCGCGGCGCGCGCGATCGACCTCCCGTTCCGCGACATGACCTTCGACGTCGTGCTCGGCGGGTTCGTCCTCACCCACGTCGCGAAGGCCGACACCGCGCTCTTCGACCTGCACCGGGTGCTGCGACCGGGCGGGCGTATCGGGCTGAGCGCGTGGACGGGCCCCGACGACGAGCTGCAGCGGACGTGGTTCGGCTTGGTCCAGGAGGTCGTCCCGTCGCAGGTCCTCGAGCAGTCCATCGCGACCGCGATGCCGGGTCGGGACCGGTTCCGCAGCCGCGCGAGGATCGAGGAGGCGCTGATCGACGCGGGCTTCCGCCACGTGCGCACCGAGGAGCGCGAGTACCGGTTCCGCTACGCGCTCGACGAGTACGTCGAGGGCCTCGGCGCCTGGGCGACGGGCCGCTTCGTGCGCGACATGCTCGGCGAGGCGTCGTGGACGGCGTTCCTCGGCCGGGCCAAGGACCGGTTCCGGGAGCGCTTCGCCGATCCGGTGAACGACTTCCGGCGCGTGCTCCTCGCGGCCGGGACCCGCGCCTAGAAGCGCAGGACGCGGAACGACTCGCCCGCCGGCACGCCGATCCGCGCGCCCTCGCGCACGGCGGCCTCGGGGAGCCAGTCCTGGAAGAAGAAGATGCCGTCACCGCCGACCTGACTCTCGTGCTCGGCGAGGGCCGCGAGCTTCGCCTCGACGAAGCCGGTCACGTCCTCGACGTGGTTGGGTTCGTTCGTCCACCCGAGCCACAGCTCCTTGACCGACCAGGGCTCGGCGTCGGCGAGTTCGTCCTGGAAGAAGAGCGCGTTGCCCGCGGCGGGGAACGTCGCATCGACGGCGATCTCACCGGCCTTGCGGTGGTCGCGGTGGTTCGCGTAGGCGTCCTCGAAGAACCAGGCGGTCGGGTCGCACGACAGCACGATCTCCGGTCGCACCCGGCGGATCTCCCGCACGACCTCGACGCGGACCGCGGGCACGTTCTCCAGTTCCCCGTCGTGGGTCTCGAGGACGCGCGTTCCGGCCAGACCGAGCACCCTGCCCGCGCGGTCCGTCTCCGCCGCGCGCGTGGCCGCGAGCGCGGAGCGGTCGGTCGCGGGGTCGCTCGCGCCGCGGTTCCCGTTCGTGAGGACGAGCAGGTGCACCGCGCGCCCCGCGGCGGCCCACTTCGCGAGCGTCGCGCCGCTCGAGATCTCCGCGTCGTCGGGGTGGGCGAAGATCGCGAGGATCGGCCCCGCCTCGGTCACCGGCGACGACCGCCCTGCGCGAGGAGGTAGCGCACGAGGGTGCGCACCGGGCTGCCGGTCGCGCCGCGCGGGAACAGGTCGCCCTCGGACTCGAGGTAGGCCGTGCCCGCGATGTCGAGGTGCGCCCACGGCACATCGCCCACGAACTCGCGCAGGAACCACGCCGCGTGGATCGAGCCGGCGAGCGGCTTGCGCCCGGTGTTGCGGATGTCGGCGATGTGGGAGTCGATGTTCTGGCGGTAGCCCTGCCAGAGCGGCATCTCCCAACCCGGTTCCCCGGCCGCCTCGCCCGCGGCGAGCAGGTCGCGCACGAGGTCGCGGTCGGTGCCCCAGATGCCCCAGAGCTCATCGCCGAGCGCGGTGACGACGGCGCCCGTGAGGGTCGCCGTGTCGATGATCACGCGGGGTTCCTGTTCCGCGAGGTACGCGAGCGCGTCGGCGAGGACGAGCCGGCCCTCGGCGTCGGTGTTCACGACCTCGGAGGTCGTGCCGCCGCGGTGCGTGAGGACGTCGCCGGGGCGGATCGCGGTCCCGCTCGGCATGTTCTCCGAGCACGGGATCGCGGCGATCACGTTGATGCGCGGCTTGAGGAGCGCGATCGCGCGCATCGTGGCGAGGATCGACGCCGCGCCGCCCATGTCGTCCTTCATGGTCTCCATCTGCGTCGCGGTCTTGATCGACAGACCGCCGGAGTCGAACGCGATGCCCTTGCCGGTGAGCGCGATCGGCGCGCCGGTGCCACCGTCGTAGCGGAGTTCGATCAGGCGCGGGGGGTTCGCGCTCCCCGATCCGACCCCGAGGATGCCGCCGAACCCGCCGGCCTTGAGCTGCGCCTCGTTCCAGACCTTGCACTTCAGGCCCACCTCGCGCGCCATCGCCTGTGCGGCGCGCGCGATCCCCGCGGGCGGCAGGTCGAGCGCCGGGGTGTTCACGAGGTCGCGCGCCCAGCACTGCGACTCGGTGACGACGGCGACGCGACGCAGCACCGCGGTGGCGACGCGCCGCTCCAGGCGCGCCGGCCCGACGAGTGCGACGGTGGCCTCGACGTCCTTCGTGGCCTTCTTCCCGGTGCGCGACTTGTAGCGGTCGAACCGGTACGCGCCGAGCGCGAAGCCCTCGGCCGTCGCCTCGAGCGCGTCCTCGGCCGAGCGGCCCACCTGCGGGAGCGTCGTCGCGACGGCCCGGCGGTCACCGAGCCGCTTGGCGGCGCGGCCCGCGGCCCGACGCACCTCGGTCGGCCCCGCGGCGGCGCGCTTGCCGACGCCCACGAGCAGCACCGCGCGCGCGGCGAGACCTTCGATGCCCGCGTTCGGCACGAGGAACGTCTCGCCGACGGTCCCCTTCACCTTGGCCTCCGCGGCGAGCGCGACGAGGTCGACGCCCTTCACGTCCTTCACGCCGGGGCCGGCCTCCGGCCCCTCGAAGATCGGCAGCACGAGGACGTCCGCCTTCTGGGCGGCGGGGGAACCGGTCGCATACGTGAACCGCACGGCGCGCTCCTTCCGGGAGGGAACGGCCGAAGTCTACGCACCCCGCGACCCCGCCCGCGGCTGCGACGGACCCGGCTACCCTTGCCCCGTGGAGCCCATCGACCTGCGCGACCTGGTCGCCTTCGACGACGCGGGCCCCGTGCACCGGCGTGTCGCCGAGACGGACCGCCTGTGGTCGGAGCTGGTCTGCCTCCAGGGGCCCCAGTCCATCGGACCGATCGGCGACGACGACTCCGACGCCATGTGCCTCGTCGTCGCCGGTCGGGTCGCCGCCCAGGTCGGTCGCTCCCGCACCCGGCTCTCGCAGTGGGAGACCCTCGTGATCCCTGCCGGTTCCTCGCTCACCCTCACCAACGCGTCGGAGGAGCCGGCGGTCGTCCTGCTCGTCGCCGCGCCGCCCCCCGTCGCGCGAGCCGTCGAGGGCTAGCGCTTCCGCGGCAGGGCGAGCGCGAGCAGGAACGCGAGCGCGAAGCTCGGGATGCTCGCGCCGAGCGCGGAGCCGAACAGCGGGAACGGGAGCCCGAGCCCCTCGACCACCGCGCGCACCCCGTCGACCCACCCGGCGGGCCCGGTCGGCACGCTCCAGTGGTACAGCGCGAAGCCCGCGGCGAGCGGCACGAGCGACCAGGGTCGAAGCGCCGGCGCCCCGAACAGCGCCTCCTCGCCGTAGCGTCCGCGCGCCCGCACGAGCCAGTCGGCGGCGAACACGCCCGAGAGCGGCACGAAGACCGACCCGATCAGGAGCAGGAACACCTCGAAGCGCTCGAGCGAGAACGTCGAGGCGAGCAGCGCCGCGAGGACGCCGAGCGCGAGCGTGAGCGAGCGCTGGCGCACGCGCGGCGCGAGGTTCTGCGTCGAGACGACCGACGAATAGAGGTTCGCGAAGGCGTTGTCGGTCTCGCCGACGAGGAGCGCCGCGAGGACGATCGGCCCGCCGGCGATCGCGATGACGGCGGTACCGATGCCGACGAGGTCGGTGCCCGCGCCCGCCGCGAGGACGAGGAGGGCGCCGAGCACGTAGAACCACACGGTGCCGAGGTAGGAACCCCCGAAGACACCTGCGAACCCGCGCGCGTCGCGGCGTGCGAAGCGCGTGTAGTCGGCGACGAGAGGGAGCCACGACACCGGCATCACGACGACGAGGTCCACGGCGAGCCAGAACGGGAGGCCCCCGGTGCCGGGCGCGCGCCAGAGCGACGCGAGGTCGGCGACCGCGAGGAGCCGGATCGTGATCGCGGCCGTGGCGATGAGGAGCACCTGGATGCCGAAGCGCTCCAGCCACCGGCGCACGACGAGGACGGGCCCGCCGATCGCGAACGCGGTGCAGAGCGTCGCGACGACGACGAGCCACACGTGGAACGCGTCGAAGCCGTAGCGCGAGGACGCGACGTTGGCGACGGTGGCCATCGCCCAGAACTCGACCGCGGTCCAGCCGACGAGCTGCACGAGGTTGAGCGCGGACGGCAGGTACGACCCACGCGCGCCGAGGGACGGGCGGAACAGCACCATGCTCGGTACGCCCTCGCGTTGGCCCGCGAGTCCGACGAGCGCGAGGAGCGCGCATCCGAGCGCGGCGCCCACGACGATCGCGACGAGCGCCGTCGGGAGGCCGAGCGCCGGCACGAGCAGCGCGCCCGTGACGAGGACGAGGACGCCGACGGAGAGATCGCCCCAGAGCACCGCGAGGTCACGCCCGGAGAGGGCGCGCGCGTCCTCGTCGACGGGTCGGATGCCGTGGGTGGGAGCGGAGCGCTCGAGGAGGTCGCCGACGCGGTCCGCGAGGCGCATCGTCACGCGGCGCCGCGCTCCACGAAGGACCGCAGGCCCTCGAGCGCGCCGCGCATCAGGTAGCGCATGAACGGGCGGTACACCTGGAGGGCGACCTCCCCGAGGATCGGGACCGGCAGCGAGATGTCCTCGCTCCAGAGGAACAGCGTCCCGCCCTCGACCGGGGTGAACGACCACTCCCCCGTCCCCCCGATGAAGGAGCGGTGGGCCATCAGGAGGCGGGTCGGCGCTTCCCACTCGATGACCTCGAGCCGCTCGGTGAACAGGGGGACGTTCAGCACGCGCGTCTTCACGGCGAGCACGACCCCGACCCCCTCGCGGTGGGGCGAGACGACGGTGACCGAGTCGGCGTCCTTCATCCAGATCGCCTGGTCCTCCCAGCGCATCAGGACCTCCCACACGCGCTCGATCGGCGCGGGGAGCACGGTCTCGCTCGACACCTGCATCGGGTCATCCTCGCAGACCTTGCGGGCGACCGCCCGGCGGGGGAAGGTAGGCGCATGCGATCGGGTCGACTCGTCGCGTCCACGCTCGTCACGCCGCGCGGCGACCGCGCCGGGCGCGGCGCGGCGATGGGCGACCTGCGCGTCCTCGCGCCCGGCGCGGTCGCCTGGGAGGACGGGCGCATCACGTTCGTGGGCGCGCCGGAGGAGCTCCCCTCCGGCGCCGAGCCCGAGATCCTGCGCGACGCGACGATCGCATGCGCCTACCTTCCCCCGCCGGGCGGTCGCCCGCAAGGTCTGCGAGGATGACCCGATG
>JBJTHT010000122.1:0-12596 GCA_046094605.1 Actinomycetota bacterium
TCTCCAAGAGGAGTTCAACCTCACCTACCTCTTCATCGCCCACGACCTCTCCGTCGTGAAGCACGTGTCGGACCGCGTGGCGGTCATGTACCTCGGGAAGGTCGCCGAGCTCGCCGACGGCGACACGCTCTACGCGAACCCCAAGCACCCGTACACGGGGGCGCTGCTCTCGGCGGTCCCCATCCCGGACCCGAACCTCGCACGCGAGCGCAACCGGATCATCCTGGAGGGGGACGTGCCCTCGCCGATCGACCCGCCGTCGGGGTGTCGGTTCCACCCGCGCTGCCCGAGGGCGCAGCAGCCGATCTGCTCCACCGAGGAACCGGCGCTCGTCCCGCACCATCCCGGACAGGTCGCCGCGTGCCACTTCCCCCTGGACGACCACGCGGTCGTGGACCGGTAGACTCGCGGCATGCTGAACGTCATCGCCCTCGTGCTCAACATCGTGTCGTCGCTCTTCCTGATCGTGTTCATCCTGCTCCACTCGGGGAAGGGCAGCGGTCTCTCGGACATGTTCGGCGGGGCGAGCAGCCTGTCGGGAGGCACCGCCCTGGAGCGCCGGCTGGATCGCCTGACCGTCGTGACGGCCGTGCTGTTCGGCCTCACGACCTTCTGGCTCTCCTGGAAGTGGAAGTAGCTCCGGGAGCTCCGCGGACCGATTGGTAGACTCCCGCCCGCACGTCGGAGTGGCGGAATTTGGCAGACGCGCTAGCTTGAGGGGCTAGTGGGTGCATAACCCGTGGGGGTTCAAGTCCCCCCTCCGACACCGGTTTCCCCGCCGCCCGTGAGAGGCTGGGTGCCATGAGTTCCCTGGAGATCTCCGGCCTCGCCGTCGAGGTCGCCGGCCTGCCCATCCTCGAGGACCTCGACCTCGTGCTCGGGCCCGGCGACAAGGCGGGGATCGTCGGTCGCAACGGAGCCGGCAAGACGAGCCTCCTCACGGTCCTCGCGGGGGAGCGTGCCCCGCTCCGCGGGACGGTGACGGTCCGCGGCTCGCTGGGCTACCTCCGGCAGGATCCACGCCAGCACGCGGGGGCGGACGCCCAGGACGCGCTGGCACACCTGCTCGACGCCCGGGACGTCCATGCGACGCTCGTGCGCCTCGAGAAGTACCGCCTCGCCGTCGAGGAGGACCCCTCCGATGCGAACGTCCGTCGCTACTCGCGGTTGGAGGAGCGGTTCCGGGAATCCGGTGGGTACGCGGCGGAGGCCGAGGCCCGCCGGATCGCGGCGGGCCTCGGCCTCCCGCAGGACCGCCTCGACCTGTCGGTGACCGCGCTCTCCGGCGGCGAACGGCGTCGCCTGGAACTGGCGCGCATCCTGTTCGCGGGCGCCGATGTCCTGTTCCTCGATGAGCCGACGAATCACCTCGACGTCGACGCGAAGACCTGGCTGATGAAGTTCCTCGCCGGCTATCGGGGCGCGCTCGTCGTGGTGAGCCACGACCTCGCCCTCCTCGACGCCGCGATCACGCGCGTGGTCCACCTGGACCGCGACGGCGTCGTCCAGTACCGCGGCACCTACTCGCAGTACCGCGAGGCCCGTCGCCGCGACGAGGAGCGCCTGCGTGCGCTCGCGACCCGGCAGGCGGCCGAGATCGACCGCCTCAAGCGTCTGGCCGATTCGATGCGCGGCCAGACCGAGAAGCGCGCGCGGAAGGCCAAGACGCTCGACACGCGGGTCGCGAGGCTGCGGCGCTCCCAGGTCCAAGGACCGCGGCGGGAGCGGCGTATCGCGTACCGGTTCCCGGATCCCCCGCACGCCGGGAAGCTCGTCATCGAGACCGCCGGCCTGACGAAGGGCTACGGCGCCGAACCCGTGTTCCAGGACGTCACGTTCGACCTCGCGCGCGGCGAGCGCCTGCTCGTGCTCGGCCTCAACGGGGCCGGGAAGACCTCGCTCCTTCGCATCCTCGCGGGGGTGACCGAGGCGGATGCGGGGACGATGCGCTTCGGCTCCGGGGTGTCGATGGGGTACTACGCGCAGGAGCACGAGGGGATCCGCGAGGGGGTCGCCGTCATCGACCACGTCCGCGAGGCGGCCTCGGAGGCGGACGATCAGACGCTCCGCTCGCTCCTCGGCATGTTCGGCCTCTCGGGCGACATCGCCCATCAGGACGCGGGCACGCTCTCGGGCGGTGAGAAGACGAAGCTCGCGCTCGCGCAGTTGGTCGCGGGCCGCCGGAACCTCGTCCTCCTCGACGAACCGACCAACAACCTCGATCCGCCCTCGCGCACCGCCATCGCCGAGGCCCTGGCCGCCTGGCCCGGTTCCATGGTGATCGTGAGCCACGACGTCGAATTCGTCGCCGCGCTCGCGCCGGACCGCGTGCTCGCGATGCCCGAGGGCGATCTCCTCTACTGGGAGGACGGCTTCCTCGACCTCGTGGCCCTCGCGTGACCCGGCGCCCCATGGCGGATAGCCTCCCTCGGGAACCAGGGAGGCAGCGGTGAGGGGACCGGGAGAGGACCGTCGCGTCGACCGGCGTCCGCCCGCGCCCTCGGCGCCCGCGAAGGGGTTCCGACGCGCCCTCGTCGTCCTCGAGGAGGCGGTGAAGGACGCGGGGTGGGGGTGCCGCATGTGCGGTCAGTGCATCCTGCACTCGACGGGCCTCTCGTGTCCGATGCGGTGTCCCAAGAACCTGCGCAACGGTCCCTGCGGCGGCGTGCTGATCGACGGGAACTGCGAGGTGCAGCCCGATCTGCCGTGCGTCTGGGTCAAGGCATGGGAGGGTTCGCGCCGCCTGCCGCTCTGGCGCGACCACATGCTCCACGTGGAGCGCCCCGTCGACTGGCGACTCCAGGGAACCTCCTCCTGGGAGAACGTGATCACCGGTCGCGACCGGCACGTCCCTGCCGGGTGGCGGGCCGGCGAGCGATGACGGTCGCGCGCTCCGACCTCCACCGTCGCCTGCTGGCCGGCGAGTTCGTCGTCACGGCGGAACTCCCGACCGTGGACGGCGCCGACCCCGCGGAGGTGGCCCGGCACGCGGCGGAGTTCCGCGGCACCGTGGACGCCGTCAACTGCACCGACAACAGCGCCGCCCACGTCCACCTCTCGTCCGTCGCGCAGGGCCGCCTGCTGGTCGAAGCGGGTGTCGAGCCCATCGTGCAGTTCGGATGCCGCGATCGGAACCGACTCGCCCTGCAGGCCGATCTCCTCGGGGCCGCGGCCCTCGGGGTCCGCAACGTCGTCTGCATGACCGGCGACGACGTGACGGCCGGGGACCATCCGGAGGCCAAGCCCCTCTACGACATCGACGGGGTGCACCTCCTGCAGGTCGCGCGGACGCTCCGCGACGACGGGGTCTACCTCTCCGGGCGGGCGCTGACGTCGCCGCCCTCCTACCTGATCGGGGCCGTTGAGAATCCGTTCGCGCCGCCCCACGACTTCCGCCCCCTCCGGTTGGCGACGAAGGTGGAGGCGGGGGCCGACTTCGTCCAGACACAGTGCTGCTTCAACGTCGACCGTCTGCGGGCGTTCATGACGCAGGTCGGCGATCTCGGCGTCCTCGAGCGCGCGCACGTGCTCGTCGGCGTCTTCGTCCCGAGGTCGGCGCGGGCGCTGCGGTACCTCCGCGATGAGGTGCCCGGCATCGACGTGCCCGACAGCGGCATGGCCCGCCTCGAGGGCGTCCCGGCGGATCGCCAGCGCGAGGAGGCGATCGCGATGGCGGTGGAGGCGATCGGCCACATCCGGGCGATCTCGGGCGTGTCCGGGATCCACGTGATGACGATCCGCAACGATGGCGCGGTGCCCGAGGTGCTGGATCGTTCCGGCCTGCTGCCGAGACCGACCCCGCTGCTACCGTAGGGAGGTCCTCACGCGGCGCTCGTGGACGGCGAGCGGGAAAGGAACGCCATGACCCGTCGTCCGGCTCTCGTCATCGCCGCAGCGCTGCTCGCGGCGTCCTGTACGCGACTCCCGGCGCCCGCCACCGACGCCGGAGCGCCGACGCCGTCGGCCGGTCCCGCCGTCGTCCTCGCCGACGGTGACCCGATCGTCGCGGTGGTGCGCGCCGTCCGTCCCGCCGTCGTCAACGTGACCGCGACCGGGACCCGCGTCTCGATCCTCGGTGGATCTGAACCCACGCGTGACGTCGGTACCGGGTTCATCGTGCGGGCCGACGGCGTCATCGTCACGAACTGGCACGTCGTCGAAGGCGCACAGCGCCTCACGGTGACCACGTCGGGGGAGTCGCCCGAACGCTACGAAGCACGCGTCATCGGTGGCGACGCGACGGCCGACCTCGCGATCCTCCAGGTCGAGGCCGAGGACCTGCCGACCGTGACGCTCGGCTCCTCGGAGGAGCTCGAACTCGGCCAGCAGGTCGTGGCGATCGGCTACGCGCTTGCCCTCGAGGGCGGGCCGACCGTGACGAGCGGGATCGTCTCGGCGCTCGACCGGACGATCACCGTCCCGGACGCCGGGTGCACGGAGTGCCCCAACGGAACCCGCACGTACGCTCGCGTCATCCAGACCGACGAGGCGATCAACACCGGGAACTCCGGGGGCCCGCTTCTCGACCTCGCGGGGCGCGTCGTCGGGATCAACACGGCGGGCGCGTCGACGGCCGAGAACATCGGGTTCGCCATCGCGATCGACGCGGCCCTGCCGACGATCCGTCGCGCGGAGACGGCGCCCTCGGCCCCCGTCGCCTACCTCGGCGTCGTGACAACCGACGTGACCCCCCTCCTCGCCGTGCAGGAGAGCCTCGAGGTCCAGGCGGGCGCCTACGTCGTCGGCGTGTCGGCCGGTGGGCCCGCCGAGGACGCGGGATTGCGCGACGGCGACGTCATCGTCGCCTTCGACGGTCGGGCGGTCGACGGGTCGGATGCGCTCCGCGAACTGATCCAGGGCCGGGAACCGGGTGAGGTCGTGGAGCTCACGGTCGTGCTGCCCGACGGCAATCGCAGGTCGATCCGCGTGACCCTCGGCACGAACCCGCTGCCGGCGGGTTGAGCCTGCGCGGCGGACCGCGGCCGAGGCCCTAGGCTTCGGCCGTGGTCCGCCGCCGCTTCCCTGTCCTGCGCGTCGCCGGCATCGAGGTGGCGGTGCATCTCTCGTGGTTCCCCGTCCTCCTGCTGGTCGCCGCGGGCTCGTACGCCGGGTTCGCGGAGGTGTTCCCCACCCGGTCACCGATCGTCATCGGACTGCTCGGCGTGGGGATGGGACTCGCCTTCTTCGGGAGCCTCATCACCCACGAACTCGCCCACGCGGCGCTCGCGAACCGATTGGGGGTGCGCGTGCGCTCGATCCTGCTCTTCATGTTCGGGGGCGTCGCCGAGATCGATGGCGACGAGGCGCGGACGCCGAGCGCGGAGGTGGCGATCGCGCTGGTCGGTCCGGCGACCTCGGTCGTCCTCGGAAGCGGTTTCGGGTGGTCGGCGCTCGTCCTCGACGCGCGTGGATGGTCCCTCCCCGCTGCCCTGCTCGGCGCGCTCGCGTTCGTCAACCTGGGCGTCGCGCTCTTCAACCTCCTGCCCGCGCTCCCGCTGGACGGGGGGCGGATCCTGCGGGCCGCGCTCTGGCGCTCCACCGGTGATCACGGTCGCGCGACGCGGATCGCCGGCTGGGGAGGGCGGCTCCTCGCGCTCGCCGTGGCCGGCGGCGGGATCTGGGTGGCGCGCTCCGGGGAACCGCTCGGCCTCTGGTACGTGCCGATGGGCGGGTTCCTCTGGTGGATCGCGCGTGCCGCCTCCCGCCGGGGGCGACCGACCCGATAGCCTCTGGGCATGACGACCACGCCGATCGAGCGGGGGCCGCTCCGCGACGGTGAGCGCGTGCTCCTGCTCGACGCACGGGGGCGCCGCTACCTCGTCACCCTGCGGGCCGGGACCACGTGGCACTCCCACGGTGGCGCGCTCGCGCTCGACGCCCTG
This sequence comes from Actinomycetota bacterium, assembly GCA_046094605.1. GTDB lineage: Bacteria > Actinomycetota > UBA4738 > UBA4738 > HRBIN12 > JBJTIF01. The sequence continues at coordinate 5,883 of JBJTHT010000122.1, forward strand.
ATCGGGAACCCCGAGGGAACGTCCGCCGAGTCGGTGCGGGGGATGCTCTTCACCTGCTTCCGCCCCCGGCTCGCCGACGTCTCGCTCAAGATGCCGCGCGGCGCGCAGGTCGTCTACCCCAAGGACGCCGCCTCGATCGTGATGGAGGCCGACGTCGCTCCGGGCACGAGCGTCCTGGAGGCCGGAACCGGCTCGGGGGCGCTCACCCTCGCGCTCGCCCGTGCGACGGGACCGACGGGCCGCGTCGTGACCTACGACCTCCGCGGCGAGTTCCAGGACGTCGCCCGCGAGAACGTCGAAGCGGTCCACGGCGAGGTGCCCGGCTGGATCGAGTTCCGCGTCGGCGACGTCCGTTCGGTCGCGGAGGGCTCCGAGCGCTTCGATCGCGTCGTGCTCGATCTCCCGGAGCCGTGGGGCGTCCTCCCGGCTCTCGCGAGCGCCACCGGGCCGGGCGCGATCGTCTGCGCGTACGTCCCGACCACCGTGCAGGTCCAGGCCTTCGTGCTCGCCCTCGTGACGCACGGGTGGCTGCACCTGGAGACCTTCGAGACGCTGCACCGTTCATGGCACGTGACGGAGCGCAGCGTGCGGCCCGACCACCGCATGGTGGCGCACACGGGGTTCGTCACGATCGCCCGGCGCACGGCCGGTTAGACCCCGCCGAGCCGCCTCTATACTTCCGCGCCGGGAGGGCAGCGCATGGCCATCGACCCCGAGGAGCACGAGAAGCGCGTCCACGAGCTCCAGGTCCAGGTGCGGTTCCTGGAGGACGAGGTCGCCCTGCTCCGCCGCAGGCTGACGAACGCCCCGCGGCAGGTGAAGATCCTCGAGGACTCCGTCCTGGACCTGCGCGCCGAACTCGCCCGCGCCAGCGCGCAGAACGCGAAGCTCGCCGACGCCCTCCGATCCGAGCGGGAACGCCTCGAGGCGCTCCGTGAGGAGGTCGAGAAGCTCACCCGCCCGCCCGCGACCTTCGGCGTGATCCTCGCCGTGAACGCCGACGGGACGGCCGACGTGACCGCGGCCGGCCGGAAGCTCCGCGTGAGCGTGGGCCCGGACGTGGATCCCGCCGATCTCGTCCGTGGGGCCGAGGTCATCCTCAACGACGCCATGAACGTGGTGGACGTCTTCGCGCCCGATCGCAGCGGCGAGGTGATGACGGTCAAGGAACGTCTCGGTGACGACCGCCTGCTCGTCGTCAGCCACGGCGAGGAGGAGCGGGTCGTGTCGCTCGCGGACCGGCTGCGCGCCGAGGCGTCCGTGCGAAGCGGCGATCCGGTCCTCGTCGATCCGCGCTCGAACGTGGCGCTGGAGCGACTCCCCAAGGAGCAGGCGCAGGAACTCGTCCTGGAGGAGATCCCGGACGTCTCGTACGAGGACATCGGTGGCCTCGAGTCACAGATCGACGCGATCCGGGATGCGGTGGAGCGGCCGTATCTCTACGCGGAGCTCTTCGCCGAGCACCGGCTCGAGCCGCCCAAGGGGGTCCTCCTGTACGGGCCGCCCGGGTGCGGCAAGACGCTCATCGCCAAGGCCGTGGCCCGTTCGCTCGCGGACAAGGTCCGGGAACGCACCGGGCGGGCCGACGCGCACTCGTACTTCCTGAACGTGAAGGGCCCCGAACTGCTCAACAAGTACGTGGGCGAGACCGAGCGCCAGATCCGCCAGATCTTCCAGCGCGCCAAGGAGCGGAGCGAGGAGGGGTTGCCGGTCATCGTGTTCTTCGACGAGATGGACTCGATCTTCCGCACGCGGGGGACCGGTATCTCGAGCGACGTGGAGTCCACGATCGTGCCGCAGCTGCTGTCGGAGCTCGATGGCGTCGAGACCCTCAAGAACGTCATCGTGATCGGGGCCTCCAACCGGGAGGACCTGATCGATCCTGCGATCCTTCGGCCCGGTCGCCTCGACGTGAAGATCAAGATCGAGCGTCCGGACGCCGCGCAGGCCGCGGACATCATGGCCAAGTACCTGCACCCCGGCGTGCCGCTGCACCCGTCGGAGCTCGAGGGCGCCGTCGAGCCCACGGCCGCCACGTCCCGCATGATCCACGCCACGATCGAGCGCATGTACGCGGTGAGCGACGAGAACCGGTTCCTCGAGGTGACCTACGCCTCGGGCGACAAGGAACTCCTGTACTTCAAGGACTTCAATTCCGGCGCGATGATCGAGAACATCGTCCGGCGCGCCAAGAAGGAGGCCATCAAGCGGTTCCTCTCCAGCGGGGAGAAGGGCATCCGCACGGGCGATCTCCTGAAGGCGATCCGCGACGAGTTCAAGGAGAACGAGGACCTGCCGAACACCACGAACCCAGACGACTGGGCGCGCATCTCCGGCAAGAAGGGGGAACGGATCGTGTACGTGCGCACGCTCCTCGGCGACGGCGTCGGGGGCGAGGGTCGCCAGGTCGAGCGGGTGAGCCCCGGCCAGTACCTCTGATGGCGGTCCCCAAGGTCATCGGGATCGAGACCGAGTACGGCATCGCGGCGTCGGGCGCCCGCGACTTCAATCCGGTCATCGCCTCGTCGCTGCTCATCGCCGGGTTCGCCGGCGACCTGCGCCGCATCCGCTGGGACTACGACCAGGAATCGCCGCTGCGGGACGCGCGCATCGGTGCGCCCGTGGCCGTCCGGGATGCGCCCGACGATGACGCGGGACTGGCCAACGTGAACCTGCCGAACGGGGCCCGGTACTACGTCGACCATGCACATCCGGAGTACTCCACCCCGGAATGCGCGACCCCCCGCGAGGTCGTCGCGCACGACCGGGCAGGTGAGCGGATCCTGGAGGCGTCCCTGCTCGCCTACCAGGCGACGCTCCCGCCCGCGACGCGCGTCTCGATCTACAAGAACAACAGCGACGGCAAGGGGAACTCCTACGGCACCCACGAGAACTACCTCGTCGACCGCAACCTCCCGTTCGTGGACCTGGCTCGGGGACTCATCCCGTTCTTCGTCACGCGGCAGGTCTTCACCGGCGCCGGCAAGGTCGGGAGCGAGGCGGGGGCGTCGTGCGACTACCAACTCACCCAGCGGGCGGACTTCTTCGAAGCGGAGATCGGGCTGGAGACGACGCTCAAGCGACCGATCGTGAACACCCGCGATGAGCCCCACGCCGACCCCGACCGGTACCGCCGCCTCCACGTCATCGTCGGCGACGCGAACCTCTGCGAGGTCGCGACGTTCCTGAAGGTCGGGACGACCGCGCTCGTGCTCCGGATGCTCGAGGACGGCGTCGCTCCGGTGCCGACCCTGGGCTCGCCCGTCGACGCGCTGCGGGGCGTGTGGCGCGAGCGCTCCGGCCGGGAACCCCTCCACCTCGCCGACGGCACGCGCCGCAGCGCCGTCGAGCTCCAGTGGGAGTACCTGGAGGCGGCGGCCAAGTACGTGCAGCAGGAGGGCGAGCACGGGGACGACGCCGAGGTGCTGCGTCGCTGGGAACAGGTGCTCGCGGGGCTCGAGCGCGACCCGCGGTCGCTCCACCGGGAGCTCGACTGGGTCGCGAAGCTCCGCCTGCTCGAGGGGTTCCGTGACCGCGACGGGCTGTCCTGGTCGGATCCGAAGCTCCGCCTCGTGGACCTCCAGTACCACGACGTCCGGCGTGACCGCGGCCTCTACCACCGGCTCGCGGCGGTCGGGGCCGTGGAACGCCTCCTCGACGACGACGAGGTCGACCACGCGATGCGGGTGCCTCCCGCCTCGACGCGTGCGTGGTTCCGGGGCGGGTGCATCCGCCGGTTCCCGGGGAGCATCGTCTCCGCCTCGTGGGACGCGCTCGTGGTGGACACCGGCGAACGTTCGCTGCGCCGGATCCCGATGCGCGAGCCGCTCCGCGGCACACGTGACCACGTCGAGGACCTCCTCACCGCCTCCCGCGACATGGCCGAGCTGGTCGGGCGCCTCACGGCCGGGGAGGGTCCCGGAGGGGAACGCTAGACTCGGGGCCGGCCGCGCGGGCGGCCCCGGGGAGGTGCCACCGTGCCGCAGGAACAGGAGCAGCGCCGGACCCAGCGTCGCGCGGAGGGCGCCGAGGCCGAAGAGACCGAGAGCTCGTCCGCCGCGTCGGGCGAACGCCTGAAGGCCGAGATGGACGGGATCCTCGACGAGATCGACGCCGTCCTCGAGGAGAACGCCGAGGAGTTCGTGAAGGGCTACGTGCAGAAGGGCGGCCAGTGACCGACGGGATGCGTCCGCTGCTGCCCGACGCGATCGGCGCGAACCCGAGCTTCAGCGACCTGCTCGCGCGTCAGCGTCCCGCGCAGGAGCTGCCGCGCGCTGCCGCCGTCCCGGATGGTGGCCTCCACGGCACCACGATCATCGGCCTGCGTCACGCGGCGGGCATCGTGATGGCGGGGGACCGCCAGGCGACGGCCGGTTACTACGTCGCCGACGCGCGCATCGACAAACTCTTCGTCGCCGACGACTTCTCGGCGATCGGCATCTCCGGTTCCGCGGGCATGGCCGTCGAGATGGTGCGGCTCTTCCAGCTCGAGCTGGAGCACTACGAGAAGATCACGGGCGATCGCCTCTCCCTCGAGGGCAAGGCGAACCGCCTCGCGCAGATGCTGCGGAGCAACCTCGGGCTCGCGATGCAGGGGTTCGTCGTCGTCCCCCTCTTCGGCGGCTACGACCTCGCCCGGTCGGAGGGGCGGATCTTCAACTACGACCCGTCCGGCGGGCGCTGGGAGGACCGGGACTTCCACGCGGAGGGCTCCGGGGGCCGCGCGGCGCGTGGATCGCTCGGCAAGCTCTGGCGCGCCGGCATGGACGAGTCGACGGCGATCGCGGTCGCCGTCGAGGCGCTCATCGACGCCTCGCGGGAGGACGTCGCGACCGGCGGACCCGACCCCTCGCGCGGCATCTTCCCGACGGTCGTCGTGGTGGATGCGGCGGGCGCCCGCCTGCTCGACGACACCGCGGTGGCACCCGTGGTCGCGGCACTGCTGGGAAGGAGCGCGTGATGTCCTTCCAGCCATACGTCTCGCCCGAGCAGGTGATGAAGGATCGCTCGGAGTACGCCGTGAAGGGGATCGGCCGGGGCAAGTCGGTGATCGGCATCGAGTACGCCGAGGGACTCCTCTTCATCGCCGAGAACCCGAGCACCACCCTCCACAAGATCTCGGAGATCTACGATCGGATCGCCTTCGCCGGTGTCGGCAAGTACAGCGAGTTCGAGGATCTGCGGATCGCCGGGGTCCGTCTCGCCGACCTCCGCGGCTACTCGTACGGCCGCGAGGACGTCAAGGCGAAGGACCTCGCCAACGCCTATTCCCAGACGCTCACGACGATCTTCACCCAGCAGATGAAGCCCTACGAGGTCGAACTCCTCGTCGGCGAGGTCGCGGCCGACGGGGGGCGTAACGCCCTGTACCACGTCCTCTTCGACGGCTCCGTGAACGACGAGAAGGGATTCGTCGCCATCGGCGGTCACGCCGACACCCTCACGACGGCCCTCGGGTCGGCCTACGCGGAGGGCTGGGACCTGCCGACCGCCGTGCGGCAGGCCGTCACCGCGCTCTCGTCGGCCGAGGAGCGCGCGATCGGCGCGCAGTCCGTGGAGGCCGGCGTCCTCGACCGCACCCGCCCCCACCGTCGGAAGTTCCGTCGGCTGGGTGCCGACGAGGTCGCCTCGATCCTCGGCGCCTGAGGCCGTGGACCGGCGGATCTTCGGCCTCGAGAACGAATACGGGGTCACCTGCACGTTCCGCGGTCACCGGCGTCTGTCCCCGGACGAGGTGGCCCGGTACCTGTTCCGACGGGTCGTGCACTGGGGGCGCTCCTCGAACGTCTTCCTCGAGAACGGCGCGCGGCTCTACCTCGACGTCGGTTCGCACCCGGAGTACGCGACGCCGGAGTGCGACTCGGTCACCGAACTGGTCGCCCACGACAAGGCGGGGGAGCGGATCCTCGAGGGACTGCTGGAGGCCGCGGAGGTGCGCCTCCACGAGGAGGGCATCACCGGTGACGTGTTCCTCTTCAAGAACAACACGGACTCCGCGGGCAACTCCTACGGGTGCCACGAGAACTACCTGATCGCCCGCCAGGGGGAGTTCGGCCGGATGGCCGACATGCTCATCCCGTTCCTCATCTCGCGGCAGATCTTCACCGGTGCGGGCAAGGTCCTCGTCGGGCCGCGGGGGGCGCACTTCGCGATCTCGCAGCGCGCCGATCACATCTGGGAGGGCGTCTCCAGCGCCACGACGCGCTCGCGCCCGATCATCAACACGCGGGACGAACCGCACGCCGATGCGGAGCGCTACCGGCGGCTCCACGTGATCGTCGGCGACTCGAACATGAACGAGTGGACGACGTACATGAAGGTGGGCGTCACCGATCTGGTCCTGCGGATGATCGAAGCCAACACCGTGATGCGCGACCTGACCCTCGAGAACCCGATCCGAGCGATCCGCGAGATCTCCCACGACGTGACGTGCCGACGCGTCGTGCGCCTGGCCAACGGGCGCGACCTCTCCGCCCTCGACCTCCAGGAGGAGTACTACGAGCGCACGGCCCGGTTCCTCGAGCGCCGCGGGGCGGAACCGCTGGCCAAGCAGCTGCTCGAGGAGTGGCGCGACGCCCTCGACGCGCTGGCCGCCGGGGAGCCTGAACGCCTCGTCCGCAAGGTCGACTGGGTCACGAAGCGGCTCCTCGTCGATCGCTATCGCCTGAAGCACGACCTCCCGCTCTCGAGCCCGCGGATCGCGATGGTCGATCT
>JBJTHT010000123.1:0-3703 GCA_046094605.1 Actinomycetota bacterium
CCTGGGGCTACACTGGGGGGGGGGGGGGGGGGGCGGCGCCCCCGCCGCGCCCCCGCACCGTCACATCACGACTGGCGCGAGGCGAGCCACTCGAAGTTCTCGTACATCTGCGGAACGCCCGACTCCTTGCGCCATGCGAGCGCGATGGGCGCCACGGCGCCCCAGTAGCCTCGGAACCAGACCCAGTCCTGCGCGAGTTCCTCGCTGAAGAGCTCCTGGCGCACGAGCGTCGCGACGGTCTCGCCCCAGTACAGGTGACCGCGGATGCTCTGCCAGGTCGGGGAGGTCTCATCCGGGTACTTCGCACGGATCGCCTCGATGGTCTTCGGGAACGACGACGACATCAGGTCATCCGCGCCCTCGATCCGCGTCATCGAGACGTTCAGGTGCGCGAGCTCCACCAGGAGCGCGGCATCGTCCTTCGTCGGCTTCGCCATCCCAACCTCCTCGCGGGGCCTCGGACGGGCCCGGCGCGGGCTGGTCTACTCCTCCGGTCACATCCACGCAACCCAAGCCCCGCTAGACTCCGCCGCGTCCAGCGAGGGGGATGCATGGCAGGGTCCAGCACGCGGTTCCGCAGGGCGTTCCTCGTCGCGGCGTCCACGGCGGTGGCCCTCGTCGTCGCGGCGCTGCCCGCCATCGGGCTCCCCACCCTCGCGAACCTGGGCGGCGACCCGTACACGAACGCGTCGAGCCAGCACGCCACACAGGTCGAACCGGACTCGTTCGCGTTCGGCACGACGATCGTCGCCGCGGCACAGACGGGGCGGTTCACCAACGGCGGTTCCTCGAACATCTGCTGGTCCACGTCCAAGGACAGCGGCTCGACGTGGACCTCGGGCTGCCTCCCCGGCGTCACGGTGTTCTCGACGCCCGCGGGCTCCTACGACCGCGTGAGCGACCCCGCGGTCGCCTACGACCCCAAGCACGACGTGTGGCTCATCTCCTCGCTCGGGCTCTCGGGGGGAAGCAGCGTCAAGGGCGCGGCCATCCTCACGAGCCGCTCCACCGATGGCGGGACCACGTGGGGGAACCCGGTCGTGACCGCCGCGGCCACCGGCACGAACGACTTCGACAAGAACTGGATCGTCTGCGACACGTGGGCCGCGAGCCCGTACTTCGGCAACTGCTACACGCAGTGGGACAACTACGGGTCCGGGAACCGCCTCCTGATGAGCACATCCACGGACGGCGGCGCGAGCTGGGGGACGCCGAAGCAGACCGCCAACGCCGCCTCGGGTCTCGGCGGCCAGCCCGTCGTGCAGCCCAGCGGCACGGTCGTCGTCCCGAGCGCCAACGCGAACGAGACCGCGATCATCGCGTTCCGGTCCACCGACGGAGGCGCGACGTGGAGCTCCACCGTGTCGATCGCCACGGTCAAGTCGCACGGCGTCGCCGGGGGCCTGCGGACGGGCCCGCTCCCCTCGGCCGAGGTGGACGCCAGCGGCAAGGTCTACGTCGTCTGGCAGGACTGCCGGTTCCGCAAGCGCTGTGCGAGCAACGACATCGTGATGAGCACGTCCACGAACGGAACGACGTGGACCACGCCCGTGCGCATCCCGATCGACGCGGTCACGAGCACGGTGGACCACTTCATCCCCGGCATCGCCGTGGACCGGGCGAGTTCCGGGTCGAGCGCGCGCCTCGCGCTCGGCTACTACTTCTACCCCGCGACCAACTGCTCCTCGTCGACCTGTCAGCTCTCGGTCGGCTTCATCTCCTCGCAGGACGGCGGTGCCACCTGGAGCGCGTCGCAGACCCTCGCCGGGCCGATGACGATCGGGTGGATCGCATCCACGACGCAGGGCCGCATGGTCGGCGACTACATCTCGACGTCGTTCGTCGGGTCGGTCGCGTTCCCGATCTTCGTGGTCGCCACCGCGAACAGCGGCACGACGTTCGCCGAGCGGATGACGACCGTCGCGACCGGCCTCTCGGTCACCGTGGCCGCGGCCGCGGCGAGCGGCCTCGACGTTGCGGTCACGAGGACGAGCGACCATCCGGCGCCCGGTTCCGCGGTCTCGCGCCAGTAGCCCGCGGGGCTCCGGTACACTCCGCTGCCGCGGTCCCATCGTCTAGTGGCCTAGGACACCACCCTCTCAAGGTGGAGACACGGGTTCGAACCCCGTTGGGACTACCAGGAGCGCAGCCGGGGGCGGGGGCGCCGCGCACGGGTCAGGGGTCGGGCCGGAGCGCGAGTCCGGTGTTCCCTGCCCCATCACCTGGAGGTAGGACCATCCCACCCGCGCTCCGTCCGGCGGCAGGTCCGGTCCCGAGGGAGGCAGCGCCCGTTACGGCCGAATCAGCCGACGCGCGCCTCCCGCTCCCGTTGCCCCTCGAGACTATGCCGACCCTCTGACATCCACGCCGACGCGCGCCTTGAGCGCCTCATTGGTTCCCCAGTAGACCGCCGTCAGGACGGCGAGCCCGGCGAGCAGGGCGCCGGGGAGGGGTACGAGACCGAGGATCCCGCGCAGCGGCGTGAACGGGAGCGCCGCGGTGACGACCGCGACGCCCACCGACGCCCACAGGAGCCCGCGCCCGGGGCGGCTGCGGAACGCGACGCGGCCGGTGCGGAGCACGAGCATCGCCACGAGTTCCGTGAGCGTGGACTCGACGAACCAGCCGCTGCGGAACAGGTCGGCGCGCGCGCCGAACCCGAGGCGGAGCGTCGCGAACGTGAGCAGGTCGAACGCGGTGCTCACGAGCCCGAACGTCACCATGAACCGGCGGATCGCCGGGATGCTCCACGCCGACGGGTGCTCGAGCTGTTCCGGATCGACATCGTCGCCCGCGATCGCGAGCGCCGGGATGTCGGACAGGAAGTTGAGCAGCAGGATCTGGCGCGGCAGGAGGGGCAGGAACGGCAGGAAGGCCGATGCGGCGGCGAGCGAGAGCATGTTGCCGAAGTTCGCGCTGATCGTGACGCGGACGTACTTGAGGGTGTTGGCGAACGTGCGTCGGCCCAGCGCCACCCCCTCGTCCACGACGGCGAGGCTCTTATCGAGGAGGACGACCGCCGCCGCGCGCTTGGCGACGTCGACGGCCGAGTCCACGGAGATACCGACGTCGGCCGCGTGGAGCGCGACCACGTCGTTGATGCCGTCCCCGAGGAACCCGACCACCTCGCCGCGCGCGCGGAACGCCCGCACGACCCGTTCCTTGTGGAGCGGCTCGACCTCCGCGAACACCTCCGTCGTGGCGACGCGGTCCGCGAGCGCGGCATCGTCGAGGGCGTCGATCTCGGCGCCGGTGAGCACCGGCCCGTGCAGGCCCGCCCCGCGCGCGATGCCGGCCGCGACGAGCCGGTCGTCGCCCGACACGATGCGCACCGAACAGCCGTGCGCGGCGAGGTTCGCGATGGCCTCGAGGGCGCCCTCCTTCGGCGGGTCGCGGAACGTGAGGAACCCGCGGAAGACGAGCCCGCGCTCGTCCTCGGGTCCCGACACGCTCCGCGCGGCGACCGACCGCGTCGCGAGCGCGAGCACGCGGAACCCCTCCCCCGCGAGCGCGTCGAAGCGCGCGTCGATCGCGGGGCGCGGGGGGGGGGGGGGGGGGGGGCGCCGCCCCCCGCGGCCCCCCGCGCGCCCCGCGAGCGACGCGCGCTTCGCCGCGCTCGCGGGGGAGGGGGTCCGCGTGCTCGCGCTCGCGACGCGGTCGGTCGCCGCGCGGTGCGTGTCGGGACCCGAGGACGAGCGCGGGC
>JBJTHT010000124.1:0-4402 GCA_046094605.1 Actinomycetota bacterium
GTCGGCGACGCCCGCCGTCCGGCGCAACCGGCCGGGCAGGGGTAGGGGGGGGGGGCGGGGGGGGGCCCCCCCCCCCCGCTGCGCCCCACACGCCGACGCGACCAGCGCGAGCGCGAGGGCCGCGCGTCTCACGGCCCGAGCGGTCCAAGGAGCGGTCCCGTCCCGTCGGGACGCGCTTCCTGTCCGAGTCCCGCGTAGACGCCCCCGAGGCTCCGGACCGGCTCGGACAGCAGGGTGGCCGGGACGCCGTAGCCGGTCGCGAGCTCGACGAACGCGAGCGCGCCCTCGGTCGTGCGGAACGCCGAGACGAGCGCGAAGGCGTCGGGTGTCCCCACCTGCTGGCCGAAGCCCTGGAACTGCGCGACGGGGACGACGTAGTAGCCCTGCAGGTCGCCGAGGGCCATGGCGTCGTTGGCGGCGAGCGCCGATGCACGCGTCGGATACGTCCCGCCGACCACCACCCAGAGCAGTTCCCCGGCGCCGGTGTCGGGAGGGATCTCCGCGGGGACGACGACGGGCGGTGCAGACGCCGGTCGCGCCAGACCGGGTACCGCGAGCGCGGCGAGGGTCACGAGACCGGCGACGATGAGCCGTGGACGCATCGGTTCCTCCTAGTAGTTGACCACGTACTGGAAGTGCATCGGATCGCAGAAGGACAGGCCCCACGTCCACCCGTGTCCCTGGAACGTGGGCGCGATCCGGTAGTTCACGACGCTCGTGCACTGCCCCATCGGTTCGATCGCGGACGAGATGTCGACGGCGGCGCCGAACGCATGCACGCTCCACTGGGTCGGGTCGGACCGTTTGGCCCGACACGCGTAGCCGTAGATGCCATGGCGGGCGGCCGACGCGAGCGACGAGAAGGCGATGTGGCCGTAGACGTCGTTGTCGAGGTTCGTGGAACGACCGCCCTGATCGGCGACGATGGCCGTCGCCATCCCGCCGAGCCGGCGATGGAACCGGACCGTGTAGGTCACCCCGTCGTCGGCGGCCCGCCACCGCAGCGCGATCGCAGACGCGGCGGCGCTGCAAGGGTTCCCGAAGCGATCGACGAGCTGCGTGTAGGACTGCGGGACCCCGGGGTAGTTCGCGTGCAGGTCGCGCCAGCCCGTCGGATTGAGCGCGGCGGCGAGCGCGAGGGGCGTCGCGAGCGCGAGCGCCACGATCGGCGTGCGGAGCCTTCCCACCTGGACCTCCTCGATCGGACGAGGAGGAGGGCGGGGAGGCTACCCCCGACGACCTTGGCGCACCATCCCCCGGATGGGGGAACCCGTCACTTCGAGGCGACCTCGGCGTGACCGATCGCCGCCTGGCCCGCCGAGAGGCGCGCGGTCTCGACGCGGAACGGGGAGCAGCTCACGTAGTCGAGACCGACGGCGTCGCAGAACGCGACCGACGCGGGGTCGCCGCCGTGCTCCCCGCAGATGCCGACGTGCAGGGCCGGGCGCGTGGCGCGCCCCTCCTCGGTCGCGATCCGCATCAGGCGACCGACACCGGCGCGGTCCACGGTGACGAAGGGGTTCGCGGGGACGAGCTTGCGTTCCTCGTAGAGCGAGACGAACTTCCCGATGTCGTCGCGGCTGAACCCGAACGCGGTCTGCGTGAGGTCGTTGGTGCCGAAGGAGAAGAACTCGGCGACCTCGGCGATCTCGCCCGCGGTCACGGCCGCGCGCGGGAGCTCGATCATCGTCCCCCACTCGAGGTGCTCGATGCGCTGACCGGTCGTGGCCATGACCTCGGCCGCGACGGGTTCGAGTTCCTCGCGCATCTGGCGGAGCTCCTCGCGCGTGGCGACGAGCGGGATCATGATCTCGACCTTCGGGTCGAGGCCCTCCGCCTTCACCTGACACGCGGCTTCGACGATCGCCCGCACCTGCATCGCGTAGAGGCCGGGCTTGACGATGCCCAGGCGGACGCCGCGCAGACCCAGCATCGGGTTGGCCTCGTGGAGGTCGTTCACCTTGCGCAGGACGCGCTCCTGCTCCGCCACGTCCTCACCGCGCTCCCGGCCGACCGCCACCTCGACGGCGAGCGAGACCTGGTCCGGGAGGAACTCGTGGAGGGGCGGGTCGAGCAGCCGCACCGTGACCGGCAGCCCCGTCATCGAGCGGAAGATGCCGACGAAGTCCCCACGCTGCAGCGGGAGGAGCGCGTCGTAGGCGGCTCGTTCCTGCTCGGGGGTCTCGGCGAAGATCATCTGGCGCACGGCCAGCACGCGTTCCTCGCCGAGGAACATGTGTTCCGTGCGGCACAGACCGATGCCCTCGGCGCCGCGGTTGCGCGCGTTCGTGGCCTGGTCCGGCGTATCGGCGTTGGCGCGCACCCGCAGGCGGCGGACCTCGTCGGCGCGACGCATCAGCCGCTCGAAGGCCTTCCAGATCGTCGCGCTCCGCGCCTCGGCATCGCCCGAGCGCGCCTTCTCGAGGATCGAGTCCTCGAGCGGGAGCTCGCCGAGGAACACGCGGCCGCGGAACCCGTCGATCGTGATGACCTCGCCCTCGCGGACCGTGGTGCCGTTGGCGCTGAATGCGCGGGCGGCCACGTCGATGCGGATCGCGTCGGCGCCGCAGACCGCCGGGATGCCCTCGCCGCGCGCCACGACCGCGGCGTGCGAGTTCGTCCCGCCGGCACTCGTGAGGATTCCCTGCGCTGCGATCATGCCGTGGTAGTCGTCGGGCGTCGTCTCGCGACGCACGAGGATGACCTTCTCGCCGCGCGCCGCCCAATCCTGCGCCTCGTCGGCGCTGAAGACGACCCTGCCGGTCGCCGCGCCGGGCGAGGCGTTGAGCCCCGTCGCGACGACGGTGCCCCCATCGCCGCCCGCGACGACGCGCTTGAAGAGTTCCTCGAGGCGGTTCGCGTCCACGCGGAGCAGGGCCTCGTCGGCGGTGATGAGCCCCTCCTCGAGCATCTCGTAGGCCATGACCCACTCCGCGAGCGCCGTGCGCTTGCCCACGCGCGTCTGCAGGATCCAGAGCCGACCGCGCTCGATCGTGAACTCGATGTCGCACATGTCGCGGTAGTGGCGCTCGAGGGTGTCCATCACGGTGCGCAGGCCCGCATAGGACGCGGCGTCCACCTGTTCGAGGTCCGCGAGGCGCAACGTGTTGCGCACGCCGGCCACGACGTCCTCGCCCTGCGCGTCCGGGAGGTAGTCGCCGTAGGGGACGCGCTCGCCCGTCGAGGGGTCGCGGGTGAAGGCGACGCCCGTGCCGGAGCCCTCCCCGACGTTGCCGAACACCATGGACTGGACGTTCACGGCGGTGCCGAGGTCGTCCGGGATCTTGTTCTGTCGCCGGTAGTCGATCGCGCGGCGACCGTTCCACGAACGGAACACCGCCTCGATGGCCAGGCGCAGCTGTTCCCGGGGGTCGGTCGGGAACGCGCTCCCCGTGTGCGACCCATAGATGCCGAGGAAGGTCTCGATGACCGCGAGGAGATCGTCGGCGTCCAGGTCGGTGTCCTGCGCGCCGGGCCCCTTGCGCGCCTTGGCCTCGTCCAGCGCGTGCTCGTAGGCGTCGCCGGGCACGCCCATCACGATGCGGCCGAACATCTGGATGAACCGTCGGTACGCGTCGCGCGCGAACCGCAGGTCGCCGGAGGCCTCCGCGAGGCCCCGCAGCGAGTCCTCGTTCAGGCCGAGGTTGAGGACCGTGTCCATCATCCCGGGCATCGAGAACTTCGCGCCGGAGCGCACGGAGACGAGGAGCGGATCCTTCGCGTCGCCCAGACGCTTGCCCATCGAGGTCTCCAGACGGGCGACGTGGTCGGAGACCTCGTCCATGAGGCCCTCCGGGAACCCGCCGGCCGCGAGGTAGGAGAGGCAGGCCTCGGTGGAGATCGTGAACCCGTGCGGAACGGGGAGGCCCATCGTCGTCATCTCGGCGAGGTTCGCGCCCTTGCCGCCGAGGAGGGCCTTCATCTCCTTGTTGCCCTCGGAGAAGTCGTACACGTACTTCGTCATCGCGTCCTCCGGTCGGTCATGCGGGTCAGTGTACGGGTCACGGCGTCGCCGCCCGGAGCGCCGCGAGCGTGTCGCCGTCGCTCGCGAACCACACGGTGACGGACGTGCCGTCCACGGGGCCGACCGCGGCCGGCGAGGAGCCGGCCCCGATCCACGCCGTCATCGATCCGGCGAACTGCTCCGCATCCTCGGGTGTGTCCCAGACGGTGATGAGGAGCACCGCGACGGCGTCGCCATCGGTCCACGCGCGGTAGCGCGCCCCACCCCACCCCGCGGCCGCGCGCGCGGACTCGATGCCGTCGAGGCGCTCGAGGAACAGTTCCGCGAGCCACGCCTCGCCGACCTCCTGGACGTCCAGATCGCGCCAATCGGCGCCGAGGGCCGGCCCGAGGTCGGGGACGTCGACGTCGATCGGAACGTCGTCGGGGTAGCGGTCGG
>JBJTHT010000125.1:0-2755 GCA_046094605.1 Actinomycetota bacterium
ACGAGCTCGAGGTCGGTGACGCGCTCGCCGCGCGGCTGACGACGCGCCCGCTCCAGGACGCGACGTTCGCCGCGCAGGTCGAGGCCGACGGCGCGCTCGCCGCGGTGGAACTCGTGTTCACCTCCGATGACGGCACCGCGATCACCTTCCTCACCGCCTACGAGTTCACCGCCGAGGACTACGACGGGCTCACCCGGCCCGACATGCCGCCGCCCTACGGCGACGAGGTGATCCGCGCCGACGGCCGGGTGCTCAGCCTCGCGGGACCCTTCGACGTCCCCTTCGACCCCGGGTCGCCCGACGGGGAGGACTGGTCGAAGCTCTACGAGGTCACGCGCGACCCGGGGTCGTACCTGGCCACGGGCTGAGGCCGGGAATGCCCGGGGCCCCGCTCCGGTTACCCTCGGTGTCATGCCCGCGACGACCGCCGATCCGATGACCCTGCCGCGGCTGGCGGCGCCTGCCGTCGCCCGCGAGCGTCGCGTGAAGGCCGTGATCGACGCCCCGCGCGGATTCGAGGGGGAGGGGTTCCCCGTGCACCGCGCGTTCTGGGGCCTCGACCCGGTCGACGCCGACCCGTTTATCCACCTCGACCAGATGGGGGAGGTGGAGTACGCGCCGGGAGAACCGCGCGGCACGCCCTGGCATCCGCACCGCGGCTTCGAGACCTTCACCTACCTGATGGACGGACGCTTCCTCCACCAGGACTCGAACGGCGGCGGCGGCGAGATCGTCGAGGGCGGCACGCAGTACATGACCGCCGGCGACGGCATCCTCCACATCGAGACGCCGCCGCCCGACCTCGTCGAGGCCGGCGGGCTGTTCCACGGGCTCCAGCTCTGGATCGACCTGCCGCGCGACAAGAAGCGCATCGCGCCGCAGTACCAGGACCTGCAGGGCCGCGACTCCGCGATGGTCACGAGCGCCGACGGCGGCGCGATCCTGCGCGTCCTCGCCGGCGAGGTCGACGGTCACCGCGGCCCCGGCATCTCGCACACGCCGCTCGCGATCACGCACCTCACGCTCGCCGCGGGCGCGCGCATCGAGGTTCCGTGGCGCGAGGACTTCAACGCGATCGTCCACGGCCTCGCGGGGAGCGGAACCGTCGGGCCGCATGGCCATCCCTTCGGCGTCGGGCAGACCGCGGTGCTCGTGGACGGCAACGTCGTGCGCATCGAGGCCGACCGGGTGCAGTCCGCGCGCACGCCGACGCTCGAGGTGTTCCTGATCGGCGGACTGCCGCTGCGCCAGCCGCGCGTGCAGTACGGGCCGTTCGTGATGAGCACGAAGGCGGAGATCCTCGAGGCGATCGAGGACTTCCAGCGCGGCCGGTTCGGGCAGATCCCCGCCGACGCGATCCAGCCCCACCGCCCCGCCGGCGCCTGACGCCGAAGGATTCCGTTCCGGCGCGCGCCGATAGGCTCCCCGACGTGCGATCCCGCCGGACCGTCCTCACGCTCGGGCTCGTCGCGTTCCTCCTCGTGGCCTGCAGCGATGGCGGCGATGCGGGAACGCCAGGCGCGTCGCCGACGGATCTCGCGTCCTCGGGACCCGCGCCATCGCCCGTCGCGACGACGGCGCGCGTGTCCGCGGGCGGCTACCACTCGTGCGCGCTCGATGCGAGCGGCGTCGCGTCGTGCTGGGGTCTCGGCGAGTACGGCCAGCTCGGAACCGGTGGAACCGACTCCTCGGATGCGCCCGTCGCCGTCGCGATGCCGGAGGGCGTGCCGTTCCCCGCGGTCGCCGCGGGGAACGCCCCCGCCTGCGCGATCGCGACCGACGGCTCGGTCTGGTGCTGGGGCGTGGACGGCGACGGCATCCACGACGCGCAGGGCAACGACGCGCACGGACCGCGTCGCGTGCGGTTCCCCGTCGAGGTGCGCGCCGCGACGATCGACGGGTACTACCACGACTGCATCGCGACGGACGACGGCGCGGCCTGGTGCTGGGGCCGTGACACCGAGGGCCAGCTGGGGAACGGGTCCACGACGGACTCCGTCGCACCGGTGCGCGTGCGGGCGCCCGATGGCGTGACGTTCGCGCGGGTCGCGACGGGCGGGTTCCACTCCTGCGCGCTCGCGACCGACGGGACGGCTTGGTGCTGGGGACAGGATCTGCACGGGCAGCTCGGCGACGGCGACGACGGCGGGGACCGCGCGACGCCGGGGATGGTCGCGATGCCCGCGGGTGCGACGTTCGTGGCGCTCAGCGCGGGGTTCAACCACACGTGCGGGCTCACCGCCGACGGCGCCGCGTGGTGCTGGGGCGAGGGCCTGAGCGGCCAGCTCGGGGACGGCGGCGCGGTGGATGCGACCTCGCCCGTGTCGGTGACGATGCCCGGCGGCGTGCGCTTCGTCTCGCTCGATGCCGGCAACGCGCACACGTGCGCGCTCGCGACGGACGGCGGGGTCTGGTGCTGGGGGCTCGGAGCGCAGGGCGGGGGAACCGCGACCGCGCCCGCCCTCGTGCCGAGTGCGGTGGCCGTCGGGGACGGCACCGCCGCGACGGCGATCAGCGCGGGCGGGTTCCACACGTGCGTCCTGACGACGGACGGCGCGGCGTGGTGCTGGGGTGACGACGGCTCGGGGCAGTTGGGCGACGGAACCGACGACGCGACGCCCGGACCGGTGATGGTCGCGGGATGGACCGTCTGAGCGACGGTTCGGCGGGGCGCGGCGAGGCGGCGGCCGCCCGGGGGGGCCGCGGCCCGCGCAAGGGCGCGGGCCCGGCCCAGACCACCCCCCCGGGGCCGGTC
>JBJTHT010000126.1:0-3663 GCA_046094605.1 Actinomycetota bacterium
GTCATGGATACGTTCTTCGGACTCCCGTCCCACCCGCTGCTCGTGCACGCGGTGACGGTGCTCTTCCCCCTCGCCGCGCTCGGCGGCATCGTCATCGCCGTGTCCCCGACGTGGCGCGAGAAGATCGGTTGGGTGGCCGTAGGGCTGGCCGGCGTCGGCCTGGTCTTCACGTACCTCGCCAAGGAATCCGGCGAGGCGCTCGAGGAGGCCATCGAGAAGGCCGAGGGCATCTCGCCCCAGCTCCACGCGCACACGGAACTCGGCGACGTCACTCTCTTCTGGATGATCCCGCTGTTCCTCGTGCTGCTCGGCTTCATGCTCTACCACCGCTCGCGCAAGCAGAAGGGCCTTCCGGAACTCACGGCGAAGAGCCCGCTCGCGCTCGGTCTGGTCGCGCTCATGCTCGCGGCCGCCGCCACGACGACCTACAAGGTCATCGAGGTCGGCCACACCGGCGCGAAGGCCGCGTGGGGCGACGTGAAGATCGTCGCCGGCGCGGACGCGTGGGAAGGCAGCGAGGGCGAGGAAGACGAGGGCTGAGCCCTCCGCACACGGACCCTCGAGGGGCCCCCGGGCGAACGCCCGCGGGCCCGTCGCTCATTTCACCGGGAAGAACGCCGGATCCACGGTCCGGTCGAAGCAGTACTCGCCGGCATCGTGGCGCCACGTGTCGTTCGTGACGCCGCCCTCGGCGAAGCGCGGTGCGCCCTGCCGCTCGCGCGAGGCCTCGTTGAAGGTCGCGCAGAGCTGGAACGAGAGGTCGCCCGTCACGCGGTAGCCGTACGGTTCCCCGGTCTCCTGATCGACGGGCACCTGGAACCCCATCGTCGGGTCGTCGAGCGCGTCGAGCGTCGGCGGGAGTTCCCGCTTGGCCTGGTAGTAGGCGTAGAGCAGCTGGCTCTGGATCACCTGCAGGTCCGAGACCTTCTGCGCGTCGAGGCGGTAGAGGCGCTGCGTCATCGGCGATCCGATCACGAGGAACCCCCCGAGCACCGTCACGACGATCAGCGCGGCCGCGCCGATCCCCGTCGCGCGCGCAGCGGTGGCGTTGCGCCGCCAGAGGCCGCGCAGGTCCTCGAGGTAGTACCAGAGGCCCCCGCCCGCCACGACGAGCACCGCGAGCACCTTGAGCAGGAAGCGCGTCTGGAGTTCCCCGCCGAGGAACGACTGCACGAGCGTCACGAGGTCGATCGCGATCGTCACGCTGGCCACGAAGATCGTGGCCACGATCGCCCACTTGCGGACCCAGATCTCCTCCTTCTCGGGGTGCGTCCGCAGATCGGCATTCAGCATCCTCGTGAGGACGAGGAACGTGGGCACGGAGACGATGAGGAACGCCATCGCGGTGCGCACCGCGCCGGAGTACGGGTCGTAGTACTCGTCGTAGTAGTAGCCCTGCGTCACGTCCGGGAACAGGTAGTTCACGTACGCGAAGAGCAGGCCCAGGAACGAGATCGCGCTCGCGTAGAGCGAGATCATCGCGCCGAGCCACAGGAACACGTCCTTTGGTCCGACCTTCGGGTGGGTTGTCATGTGCCCATGCTACGGCGGTGCGGCGGAATGGGGATGAAGGCCGAGGTCAGTTGGGCCGCGCGCCGAGCGCCATCCGGCGCCAGGTGTGGCGACGGCCACGCACGGTGAGCGAGATCTCCCGCACCATCTCGGGATCGCCCGCGCCGTAGGTCGCGCTGTCGCCGATGTGGAACGCGTCCATCCCCGCCTGCTTGCCGGCGAGGCCGAACGCGCGGCCGAGCTCCGGCTGCGACCCCTCCTGCGACGTGCCGATCGTGCCGAGGACGAGCGCGCCCGCCTCGTGCGCGGCCTCGACGGCGCGCGCCGCGATCTCGACGGTGATGCCCGGGACCGTGCCGGGGAGCGGCACGAGGACGCCGCTCGCGCCCGCGCCGGTCATCGCGCGCACGACCTCGGGCGTCGGCAGCTCGTGCTTGCCGGCGCCGTGCATCTTGCCCGACCAGATCGCGCCGTCGTCGCCGAGCGACTCCCGCAGGTCCGCCGTCACGCGCACGAGGTCCTCGTAGGCGGAACCGGTCCACGGGTTGGCCGTCACGACGAACGCCGCAACCCCGGCGTCGCGCAACCGGCGCGCGTTCGCGCCGGTCGCGCGACGCGGTTCCGGCACCTGCCCCGGCTCGAGGTTCACGGCGATCGGACGACCCACCTTCTCGGCGAACGACGCGATGTCGGGGAGCGACCATCCCGGCGCGTCGAATCGGAACCAGCCCGAACCGTCCCACGACAGTTCCAGGAAGTTGAGGATGATCACGTCGGCACCGTGGGCCGCCATCACCTCCGCGTTGTGCGCGCCGTCGGCGATGCCCGTCGAATTCGCGAACACCTCGGCGACGATCGTTCGGCCCTCCGCCGCGAGGATCGACGCGTCGAGCGCGCGACCGCGGAGCGCGACGAGGCCAGCGCGGTCGAGATCGAGGATCCGCGTCGCCATGCGCGCGAGCCTACAGCCAGAGTCGCAGCAGGGCGGCGGTCGCCGCCGCCACCCCGACCACGAGCAGGAACGGGGCCCGCAGGCGCACGGCGAGCACGGCGGCGGCGACCGCCACCAGGCGCGGCCCGTCCACCGCGACGGCTTCGCCGCGTCCGAACGTCTGCACCGCGATGAGCGCCGAGAGCAGCGCGACGGGGAGGAGTTCCCCGACGCGATGCACGCGCGCGTCGTCGAGGACACGCCGCGGCAGCGACATCCCCGCGAGCTTGAGCGCGTAGCACCCGGCCGCGCCGACGAGGACCGCCCACCAGAGCGTCACGCGGACCTCCGCGCGCGTGCGCCCGCGACGATGGCGACGAGCGCCGACGCGATGACCGGCACACCGACCGGGAGCAGCGGCGTGAGGACGAGCGCGACCGACGCGGCGGCCGCGGCGATCGCCCACGGTTCCCGGGCCTTGAGTCGCGGCGCGAGGAGTCCGATGAACGCGGCGGGCACCGCGGCGTCGAGGCCGAGCGTCTCCGGCGCGGGGATCACGCGCGCACCCAGCGCGCCCAGCAACGTGCCGAGGTTCCAGAAGACGAACACGGCGAGGCCCGTCGAGAAGAACCCGAGCGGGCCGTGGCCCGACTCCTCGTGCGCGATCCCCATCGCGGTGGACTCGTCGATGACGAGGTGCGAACCGGCGAGGCGACGACCGCCCGCGAGGTCGAGCACCGGCGCCATGCGCAGGCCGTAGAGGGCGTTGCGGGTCCCGAGCAGGACCGCGCTCGCCGCGGCCGCGACCCAGGCGCCGCCCGCGCCGACGACGCCGACGAGGGCGAACTGCGACGCGCCGGTGAACATGAGGAGCGACAGCGCGCAGGTCTGTGCGAGGGAGAGACCGGCCGTCATCGAGAGGGCGCCGAAGGAGAGGCCGTACGCGCCCGTGGCCACCCCGATGCCGACGGCGTCGCGGACGATCTCGCGCCTGCGTTCGACCGTCATGGGACCGGCATCCTCCCACGGGGCGGGTACCCTTCCCACCCCGTGGACGCGCTCCCCGTCACCCTCTGGGTCGACCCGCTCTGTCCGTTCGCGTGGATGACCTCGCGCTGGCTCCTCGACGTCGCCGCGCGCCGGCCGCTCGCGATCTCGTGGCGCGTGATGAGCCTCGCGATCGTGAACGAGGGCGAGGACGTCCCCGCGAAGTACCGGAA
>JBJTHT010000127.1:0-4794 GCA_046094605.1 Actinomycetota bacterium
GGGGGGCCCCGCCCTCGGCCCCCCGACGCCCACCCTCTAGCCGTCGCGGCGGCTGCCCCGGCCCGCCAGGGGTTACTCCGGGGGCCGCGCCCGCCCCGACGGTGTCGACGCGGGCGCGGCGATCAGCGTCGGGACCAATCCCACCTTCGGATCGGAGCCGCTCCACGTGGAGGCGTTCCTCCTCGACTTCGACGCGAACCTGCGCGGTCGCCACCTCGAGATCGAGTTCTGGGAGCGCCTGCGGGACGAGGCGACGTTCCCCTCGGTGGCGTCGCTCATCGCCGCGATGGACGACGACGTCGCGCGCACCCGCGCGATCCTCGCGACCCGATGAGGGTCGCGAGGATCGGGTTCCCCGTCGCCGGCGCACTCGTCGCGGCCGTCGCCCTCGCGGGCCTGACGCGGCCGGCCGCGGAGCCCGCCTCGACGCCGTCGCCGTCGCCGGTCGCGACCGCAGGGACGACACCCGCGCCATCGCCGGCGAAGCGCGCGATCGTGATCCAGGCCACGGGCGACGTGAGTCTCGACCCGTCGTACATCCCCGACTTCCGCGAGCGCGGGTACGCGTGGGCGTGGTCGGGGCTCGGCGGCGCGTTCCGGCAGGACGACCTCACGATCGTGAACCTCGAGTGTCCGGCGACGACGATCGTCGCGCCCCTCGAGAAGCGGTTCGTGTTCCGCTGCGACCCCGCGGCACTCCCCGCGATGCGGCGCGCCGGCGTCGAGGTGGCGAACCAGGCGAACAACCACGCGCTCGATCAGGGGACCGAGGGGCTCCTGGATTCCATCGAGCAGGTGCGCGCCGCGGGGATCACGCCCGTCGGTGCCGGCGTGGATGAGGCCGCGGCCATCGCGCCGGCCCTCCTGGAGGTCGGCGGGTGGCGCATCGCGGTCGTCGGGCTCGGCCAGGTGCTGGACCCCCTCTGGCAGGTCGCGGGCGCCGAGACGCCGGGGACCGCCGCGGGCCACGACGTCGAGGAGATGCTCCGCGGGATCCGTGCGGCCGACGCCGTCGCCGACCTCGTGGTGGTCGTGATCCACTGGGGCGTCGAACTCGACACCGAGCCCCGCGACTGGCAGGTCGAGCAGGCGGCGAGGATGGTCGAGGCGGGGGCCGACATGATCTTCGGCCACCATTCCCACCGCCTCCAGCCCCTCGGGACGGTCGGGGGTCGGCCGGTCTTCTACGGCCTCGGGAACTTCGTCTGGCCCCGGTTCTCCGCCGCTGGCGCCCGCACGGCCATCGCCCGGGTGGAGGTGGCCCCCGACGGCACCCTCACGGCCAGCCTCGTGCCTGTGACCATCGTCTCGAACGGCCACCCCGTGCCTGATGGGGGCGTCTGGTAGGGTTCCGGGCCGTGGCGCTCACGAAGGCCGACAAGTCCGCGATCATCGCCGACCACCGTCGCTCCGGTTCTGACACCGGCTCGGCGGAGGTCCAGGTCGCCGTGCTCACGCGGCGCATCAACGACCTCACGGAGCACCTCAAGACCCACGACAAGGACCACCACTCCCGCCGCGGCCTGCTCATGCTGGTGGGACGACGTCGCCGGATGCTCGAGTACCTCAAGGGGACCGACATCCAGCGCTACCGCGACCTCGTCTCGAAGCTCGGGCTCCGCCACTAGGCGGGCGGAGGACAGGAACCCGATCCACCCGGGGCGTCGCACGCTCGGGTCGGTTCTCAGTCGTGGGCTTCCGGGGACGACCCCGGCGGTCCACGACTGACAACCGGCCACGCGGGGCTCCCGAACCGCCGGAACACCGGCAGAGGAGAACGACCATGGCCACCACCCAGTCGCGCACCATCGGCAGCGCAACGCTGACCTTCGAGGCGGGGGACCTCGCCAAGCAGGCGGGCGGTTCCTGCCTCGTCACCTACGGCGGCACCCAGGTGCTCGCCACCTGCACGACCTCGAAGCCCCGCGAGGGCATCGACTTCTTCCCGCTCACGATCGACGTCGAGGAGCGGATGTACGCCGCGGGCAAGATCCCCGGCGGCTTCTTCCGCCGCGAGGGCCGGCCCTCCGAGACGGCGATCCTCACGGCGCGCCTCACCGACCGCCCGATGCGCCCGACGTTCGCGGACGGGTTCCGCGACGAAGTGCAGGGCGTGTGCATGGTCGTCGGCGTCGATGACGAGAACCCGTACGTCATCCCCGCGCTGAACGCGGCGAGCCTCGCGACGATGCTCGACGGCGTGCCGTTCGCAGGGCCGGTCGGCGCCGTGCGTCTCGGCCTGATCGACGGCACGTGGGTCGTCAACCCGACCTACGCCGCGGTCGAGGGCGCCACGTTCGACATCGTCGTCGCCGGCAGGAAGAACGACGCCGGCCAGATCGACATCCTGATGATCGAGGGCGAGGCGCCCGACGCGACCTGGCGCCTCCTCGAGGCCGGCGGCACCGCGCCGACCGAGTCCGTCGTCGCGCAGGGCCTCGAGGAGGCCAAGCGCGCCATCGCGGAGGTCAGCGCGTTCCAGGCGGAGTTCGTGAAGGCCCACGGCGTCACGCCGAAGGCATGGCCGCCGCGACCCCTCTACGCGCCGGAGGTCTACGCCGACGTGGAGGCCTTCGCCGGCGCCCGCCTCGCCGGGGCGATCGTCCCGGACAAGGCCGCCCGCGAGTCCGCGCTCGACGCTCTGAAGGACGAGCTCAAGCAGCACCTGCTCGCGACCTGGGGCGAGGCGCTCTTCGCCGAGCGCGCGTCGCAGATCTCGCCCGCGTTCAAGGACCTGCAGAAGAAGGCGATGCGTCGCCGCGTCGTGCAGGAGGGCGTGCGTCTCGACGGCCGCGGGCCGAAGGACATCCGCAAGCTCTCCGCTCGCGTCGGCGTGCTCGCGCAGACGCACGGGTCCGCGATCTTCGAGCGCGGCGACACGCAGGTCCTCAACGTGACGACCCTCGGCATGCTCCGCATGACGCAGATGGTCGACACGCTCGACCCGCAGGACACGAAGCGCTACATGCACCACTACAACTTCCCGCCCTACTCCACGGGTGAGGTCGGCCGCATCGGCTCGCCCCGCCGCCGCGAGATCGGCCACGGTGCGCTCGCCGAGCGTGCCCTCGTGCCGGTGATCCCGACGGACGAGGAGTTCCCCTACGCGCTGCGCCTCGTGAGCGACGTGCTCGCCATCGACGTGGAACCGTTCGAGGCGAGCGTCTGCGGATCGACGCTCTCGCTGATGGACGCGGGTGTGCCGATCAAGGCGCCGGTCGCTGGCATCGCGATGGGCATGATCGCCGACGACGGGAAGTTCGTGACCCTGACCGACATCCTCGGTGCCGAGGATGCGCTGGGCGACATGGACTTCAAGGTCGCGGGTACGAGCGAGTTCGTCACCGCGATCCAGCTCGACATGAAGGTCACGGGGCTCCCGGGCGACGTGCTCGCCGCGGCGCTGCAGCAGGCGCGCGAGGCCCGGATGCAGATCCTCGACGTCATGCTCGCCACCATCCCGGCGCCGCGCGAGACGGTGAACGAGAAGGCCCCGCGGATCATCTCGATCTCGATCCCCGTGGACAAGATCGGCGAGGTCATCGGCCCCAAGGCAAGCGGATCAACGAGATCATCGCGATGACCGGTGCCGACATCGACATCCAGGACGACGGCACGGTCCTCATCGGCTCGCCCGGCGGCACGGGGGCCGACGAGGCCGCGCGCATGATCGACGAGATCGCCAACCCGCGGCCGCTGCTGGTCGGGGAGACCTTCGCGGGCAAGGTCGTGAAGATCGCCACCTTCGGCGCCTTCGTGAACCTCGTCCCGGGCCGCGACGGCCTCGTCCACATCTCGAAGCTCGGGCGCGGCAAGCGCCTGAACGCCGTCGAGGAGTCCGGCCTCAAGGAGGGCGACATCCTCGACGTCGAGATCCAGGACATCGACCCGACCGGACGCATCAGCCTGCGCCCGACGGCCGAGGAGTGGGCGATCCCCGAGGGCACGGTGGTCGAGGAGGCCCCGCGCCGCGAGCGTCGCGACGGCGATCGCCGCGGCGGCGGCGGTGGTGGTGGCGGCGACCGCGGCCGTTCCCGTCGCTCGCGCGGCAGGGACTGACCCGGACCGCGCCATGATCCGGCGCACGGAGTTCGCGTCGGGGCTCCGGGTCGTCACCGAACGCATGCCCGGCGTGCGCTCGGTCGCGCTCGGGTTCTGGGTGCTCGCTGGTTCCTGCGACGAACCGCCGGAGATCAGCGGATCCTCGCACTTCCTCGAGCACCTGCTGTTCAAGGGAACCTCGACGCGATCCGCCCAGGACATCGCGGAGGCCTTCGACGCGGTCGGCGGGAACCTGAACGCCTACACCGCGAAGGAGACCACCGTCTTCCACGCGCGCGTCCTCGATCGCGACCTGCCGATGGCGGTCGACCACCTCGCGGACATGCTGCGCGACAGCACGCTGCGTCCCGCCGACCTCGAGTCCGAGCGTCAGGTGATCCTCGAGGAGATCAACATGTACGAGGATGCGCCGGACGAGATCGTGCACGACCTGTTCCAGGAGAACCTCTGGCCCGACCACCCGCTCGGGCGGCCGATCCTCGGCACGAAGGCGAGCATCCGGGGGGCCTCGCGCGCGCAGATCCTGCGCTTCTACCGCAAGCACTACCGACCGGGGAACCTCGTCGTGGCGGCCGCGGGGAGCGTCGACCACGACGCGCTCGTGCGGCTCCTGCGCCGTCGCCTCGAGACCGGACGCGTGCGGGGCGGGGGGGGGGGGGGGCGCCCCCCGCGCGCCGGGCGCCCCCCCCCCCCCCCCGCCCGCCCCCCCCCCGCGGGCCCCCCCCCCCCGCC
>JBJTHT010000128.1:0-7786 GCA_046094605.1 Actinomycetota bacterium
CGCGCACCTGCGGCTGACGACGGCGGCGTACCGCGAGGCGGCCGCCGTGGTGCACGACCTGGCCCACGAGGTCGCCGGCGGTCGGTGGTTCGCGACGGGCGGCGGGGGCTACGAGCGCGCCCGCGTCGTCCCGCTCGCGTGGACGCTCTGGTTCGCGGGGATGCGCGGGGTCGCCGTCCCCGACGGCATCCCGGACGCGTGGCGTCGCTCGGTGGAGGCGGCGACGGGGACGCTCCCGCCGGCGACCTTCTCGGAACCGGCCGAGCCCGACGACGGCCGCGGGGACGACGCCGTCGACGCGGCCGCGCGCGCGATCCTCGGGGGAACCGCGCCCTAGCGGGCGGCGGTGGGACGCATCCGCCGCGAGAGCAGGCGGATCACCGCGCGGTACAGGCCCGGGGTGAGCACCCGGAAGACCTGGAAGAACGCCATCCCGCGCGGCACCGACACCTCGGGTCCCGCGTCGGTGCGCACGACGTCCACGATCACCTTCGCGACGCGGTCGGCGTCCATCACGATCGCCTTCGGCAGGCCCGTCTGGGGGAAACCCTCCGTCGCGGCGAACCCGGGGTTCACCGAGGTCACGCGGATGCCGCGCGGCTCCAGTTCGTAGGCGACCGCCTCGCTGAAAGCGACGACCGCATGCTTGCTCGACGTGTAGACGGCGTGGCCCGGCGTGGCGAAGCGGCCCGCCAGCGAGGCGACGTTCACGATGTGGCCCGACCCGCGCTCGAGCATCATCGGCAGGAACGCGCGGGTGCACTGCAGCACGCCGAGCACGTTGATGCGGATCACGTCGTCGATCTGCGCCGCGTCGAGGCGGTCGAAAGCGCCGCCCCCCGGCACGCCGGCGTTGTTCACGAGGACGTCGCAGCGGCCGTGGCGCATGCGCACCTCCGCGGCGAGCGCGTCGATCGAGTCCGGCGAGGCGACGTCGCAGACGATCGCGTCGGCGCGACCGCCGGCCGCGCGGATGCGGTCGGCGAGCGCCTCGAGGCGGTCGCGCCGACGCGCCGCGAGGACGACGGTGCTCCCCGCGCGGGCGAAGCGCAGCGCGGCGAGTTCCCCGAAGCCCGACGAGGCCCCGGTGATCACGACGACCGCGCCCTGCAGTTCCACGCGAACCTCCCCGGGGGAGGGCGCCGCGCCCGTCCCTACAATGGGTCGTCATGGACGTTATCGGATCCCACGCGGCGCGCCTCCCGGCCCTCGACGCGCGCTGGGAGCCGGGCACCTGGGAGCGCGACGAGCTGCGCCGCGCCCTCGTGGACGGCGGGATGGCCGGCCCCCGCGTGAGCCACCCGATGGACAACGTCCGCGACAACATCCGGCTCCTGTGCGAGGGCGACGAGGACAAGCAGTTCGGGATGACCGGCCTGCAGACCCACACCCCGGACCAGGTCTTCTCGCTCGTGGCCGCCGCGTCGGGGTTCGCCGACGATCCGACCCTGCGGCACGGACCGGTGCCCGTGGACCCCACCCTCGTCCTGCGCGGCCTCGACGGCTACGGCGAGCGCCTCGCCCTCGCGGCCGCGCGCGGCGAGTCGGTGGTCGTCGCGACCGGCCACCCGGTCGGCCTCGCGCACCTCTCGATGGAACTCGTCCGGCTCCTCGCCGCGCGCGGCGCCCGCATCCTCACCCCGTGCGACGGCGCGTCGTGGAAGAAGCGCGACGGGCGGCGTCGCGAGATCCGCTACCTCGAGGGCGTGGCGGTCCTCACCGACCGCACCTCGGCGCGCCACACCCACAGCGGGGAACCGATGCGCCGGATCCTCGAGGAGGTCCGCCCCGACCTCGTCGTCGCGGACCACGGGTGGGCCGGCGCGGCCGTCGAGGCCGGCGTGGACGTCGTCGCGATCGCCGACGTGAACGACCCGGCGCTCATCCTCGCCCGCGCGCAGGGACGACTCGAGCACGTGGTGGTGATGGACGACAACGTGCGGCCCGAGGACTACTGGCCGTGCTTCCAGGCGGTCGCGGCGAGGTTCCCCGCGTGACGCCGCACGACCGGGTCGTCGAGGACGCCGTCCGCGGCAAGCGGACGGTGATGCTCGTCGGGGGCCTCGACGTCGGCAAGACGACGCTCGCGCGGCGGCTGCTCGCCGCCGCGCTCGCCGCCGGCAAGCGCGCGGCCCTCCTCGACGCCGACCTCGGCCAGAAGACCGTGGGGCCGCCGACCGCGGTGACGCTCAGGATGGTGCGCGAAGAGGCCGACCTCGCCCCCGAGGCACTGGCGCGCGAGGACGCGATGGCCTTCGTCGGCGGCACCTCGCCGCAGGGTCACCTGCTCCCGCTCGTCACCGGCGCGACGAGGCTGCACCGGCTCGCGCTCGCCCAGGGCGCCGACCTCGTCGTCGTCGACACGAGCGGCATGGTGTCGGGCGTGTTCGGCCAGATCGTGAAGTACCACAAGGTCGAGATGCTCGAGCCCGATCTCGTCATCGGCCTGCAGCGCGGCGAGGAACTGCTGCCGCTGCTCGGCGTGATCCAGCGGTTCTTCTCCACCGAGGTGGTGCCGCTCGGTGAGGTGCCCGGCGTCGTCCCGACCTCGGTCGAGGAACGCGCGGACAACCGGGAGGCGGCGATGCGCCGCTACTTCGCCGGGGAGATCCACCGGTTCCGCGTGAAGCCCACCGTGTTCCTGCCGGCCCTGCCGCCGCTGTTCGACCTCGCGGAACTCAACCGCCTCGTCGTCGGGCTCTCGGACGGGGCGGGTTCGACGACGGGCCTGGGCTACCTCGAGCACACGCCGGGGGAGGAGGACCTGCGCCTCGTGACCCCCGTGGCGGCCGGGCCGAAGGCGCTTAGACTGGGCGCCGTCCGCCTGGACGCCTCGTACGGGGCGCGCCGGGTCGATCTCCGGAACCTGTTCGGATCCGAGTAGCCGAGAACGTCGAGGGAAGGGAACCGCGTGCCGTCGCTGGTCAAGAAGCGCCGCAAGAAGATGCGCAAGAAGAAGCACAAGAAGCTGCTCAAGAAGACCCGCTGGCAGCGCCGGCAGCAGGGCCGCTAGCCCCGCCGCACGGCCCCGGGAACGGAGCGCCCGTGTCCCGACCCATCGTCTTCCTCACCGACTACGGCCTCGCCGACGAGTTCGTCGGCGTGTGCCGCGGCGTCATCGCGCGCGCCGCGCCCGGCGTCGCGGTCGTGGACCTCACGCACGCGATCCGTCGTCAGGACGTCCTGCAGGGGTCCATCGTCCTGGGTCGTGCCGTCGCGTTCATGCCCGGCGACGCCGTGTTCCTCGCCGTCGTGGATCCCGGCGTCGGCTCGGAGCGGCGGCCGGTCGCCGTCGAGACGGCGACCGGCGCGTTCCTCGTCGGCCCCGACAACGGCCTGCTCTCCGCCGCCTGGCGGGCGCTCGGGGGCGCCGTCCGCGCCGTGGCCATCACGGAACCGTCGATCCTGCTGCAGCCCGTGTCGAAGACCTTCCACGGTCGTGACATCTTCGCCCCGGCCGCCGCGGCCCTGGCGACCGGGTTCCCGCTCGAACGGCTCGGCGCGGCGATCGACCCCGCGGATCTGCGCACGATCGACCTGCCCGGTCCGATGGTCGGCCCCGGATCGGTCGGCGGTCGCGTCGTGATGATCGACGGGTTCGGGAACGTCCAGCTCAACGTGCGCGCGACCGACCTCGATGCCGCGGGTCTCGTCGAACGCGCGACCCTCGGCGCGCGGATGCTGCCGCGCGTGGCGACCTTCGCCGACCTGCCCACGGCCGGCGTGGGCCTCATCGTGGACTCGCAGGCCTTCGTCGCGATCGTCGTGAACGGCGGGAGCGCGGCGGAGACCCTGCGCCTGCGCCCCGGGGACGCCGTCGTCCTCAGTTAGCGCGAGGCGGTCGGCAGCGGTGTGCCGGCGACCGGTCCGGGGTACGCGCCGCCGTCGGGCGACGCGACCGAGAACTGGAACCACGCCGCGGCGAGCAGGCCGAGCAGGAGCACGGCGATCGCGATACGTGTCCCGGGGCGCACGGGGCGAGGCTAGCACCCGGTCGTAGACTCCCCTCCTCATGTGGCTCCTGCCGCTCGCCGCTGCGCTCGTCGCCGGCTCGTTCACCGTCTCGCTCGCGCGGCGCTTCGTGGGACGTAGGAGCCCCGCGATCGCGCTCTGGGCCGTCGCCCTCGCGATGTACGCGATCGGATGCCTCGCCCTCGCGATCGGGGTCGCGCGCGGGTTCGACGCGTCGACGTTCCGTCTCTACTGGATCTTCGGCGCGGTCCTGAACGTACCGTTCCTCGCGGCAGGCGAGGTCGCCCTGCTCTGGCCCCGACCGATCACGCGGAGCGTCCTGCTCGCGACGCTCCTCGTCGTGACGGCGATCACGGTGAGCCGCACGCTCGCCGCGCCGCTCGACGCGGCCGCCCTCGTGGATGCGCTCCCCTCCGGCAAGGACGTCTTCGGTGCGGGGTCCGCGGCGCACCGCCTGCCGCAGGTGGTCTCGATCCCCGCGTACCTCGTGCTGCTCGCCGGCTGCGGCTGGTCGGCGTGGCGGATGCGGGGCGACCGGACGCTCCGCGACCGCTTCCTCGGCACGCTCGGCATCGCGGGCGGCGCGACGGTGATCGCCGGGTTCGGCTCGGCGTTCGCCGCCCTCGGCCTGCTCCTCCCGTGCTCCCTCTCGATCCTCCTCGGCGTCGCCGCGATGTACCGCGGGTTCCTCGTCGCGGTCCGCTGATCGATGGCGGCGCGGGTCCGCGTCTACACCCGCGAGGGGTGCGGTCTCTGTCGCGAGGCGTTGGCCGTCATCGCGCGGGTGCGGTCGCGGGTCCCCTTCGACCTCGAGGAGGTCGACATCGGTGGCGATGACGACCTCGAGCGCGCGTACGGCATCCGCATCCCGGTCGTGCTCGTGGACGGGGTGGAGGCCTTCGACTTCGAGGTCGACGCCCGGGCGTTCGAGGCCCTCGTCCGACCCTGAGCGGGACGGGCGGCCCGCCGCTCGTGCGATCGTGAAGGTCGGCTAGGCTCGCCCCGTGCCGCGCACCCGGAGGATCCCCGAGGCGACCGTCGGACGGCTCCCGCTCTACCTGCGCGTCCTCTCGGACCTCGCCGCCGAGGGCGCGGCGACCGTCTCGTCCACCGCGCTGGCGCGATCGGCCGGCGTGAACCCCGCGAAGGTGCGCAAGGACCTCTCGTACCTCGGTTCCTACGGGACGCGCGGGATCGGCTACGACGTCGCCTACCTGCTCCACCAGGTCCAGCGGGAACTCGGACTCACGCAGGACTGGCCCGTCGTGATCGTGGGCGTCGGGAACCTCGGGCACGCGCTCGCGAACTACCGCGGGTTCGCCGAGCGCGGCTTCCGTCCGGTGGCGCTCCTCGACGCCGACGCCACGCGTGTCGGCGAGGTCGTGCA
Organism: Actinomycetota bacterium; assembly: GCA_046094605.1. Lineage (GTDB taxonomy): Bacteria > Actinomycetota > UBA4738 > UBA4738 > HRBIN12 > JBJTIF01. The sequence goes on from JBJTHT010000128.1 coordinate 5,360, forward strand.
GGGTCTGCGCGTGCGCGACGTGCGCGATCTGCCTGCGGTCGTGCGCGAGGAGGGTGTGGCGATCGGCGTCATCTGCACGCCGGCCGCCGCGGCCCAGGCGGTCGCCGACGCCCTCGTGGCGGCCGGCGTGCGCTCGATCCTGAACTTCGCGCCGGCGGTGCTCGAGGTGCCCGAGGGCGTGGTCGTGCGCAAGGTGGACCTCGGCGTGGAACTCCAGATCCTCACCTACTACGAGCAGCGCACGGCGGCGCTGGCGCAGGTGCGGGGGCGCGGACGGCGGTCGGGGACTACTTCGAGATCGTGAACCAGAGGATCGTGAAGACGGTCACGACCATGATCCCGAACAGGATGAACTGCACCGACCCCTGATCGATGAGCGGGATGGCTTCCTGGGCGAGCACGGGCGCCTCCTAGGCCGGTCCGAACCAGGGCGGCGCACCGCCGCCGGTGAGGATGTCCTTGCGCTTGCGTTCGGCGCGGTCGAGGAACGGCACGTGCGCCACGAGGCCGATCAGCGAGCCGATCATGAAGATCCAGCTGTACATCGCGACGTTCCCGCCGTCGTGGTGGAGGTACACGGTCACGATCGGGCCGCCGTCCACGGCGAAGGCCCGCGCGACGGCGAGCGACGCGTCACCGTCCGCCGCGAAGCGGATGTCCTGCACGGCGAAGTCCGTGGACTGGTACGCGTCGGGGGCGAAGGGCTCGAGGCCGAGGGCCTCGTTCTCCCGGGTCACGAGGAACGCCTGGACGGCGCTGGCGACGGACTGCCGGGCCGCGTCGCCGGTGTCGCCGGCGCCGAGCTTCTTCCAGGTGGCCGGGTCCGGGTAGCTGGCGTAGGCGGCGTGCGTGTCGCTCACCGTGACGCCCGCGGACTCGACGACCCACGTGGGCTCCGCGCCGCGGGGGCCGAGGTTCACCGGCGTGTCGATGCCCTGCGAGTAGAAGCCGAACGTCCACAGCGCCGACAGGATGAACATCCAGCCGAAGAACGCGGTGCCGAGGACCAGGTAGCCCATCGTCCGGCCGAAGATCGCCGACAGCAGCAGCAGGACGCAGAAGATGAAGAGCACGAAGCCGACCACGGTCACGCCCAGCCCCTTCAGGAGCGTGTCGCAGGCGATGCCGAAGCCGATGCAGGACGCCGCGATCATGGTTGCTGGGGGTTGGCGGGGTAGGGCTTCTTCGTGATGTCGCCGTTCAGGAACTCGTCGATCGCGGCCTTCGTCGCGTCGGGGTTGATGCACACGTTCCGCTCGAAGGGCACCTTCGTCTCGTCCTGGATCGACACGACGTAGTTGAGGATGTCGTTGATCTGCTGGTCCTGGAGGGCGCCCGCGTAGCGGAGGCTCCAGGACGGCATGATCCCGCGGCCCTGGTAGAGCACCGTGTAGACGTCCTTCATGCTGTAGATCATCGGGTGACCGGCCCACGGTCCGCCGCACACCGTCGTCAGGTTCGGTGTCTGGAGCGGCGTTCCCGTCGCGGTGTTCAGGATCAGCGCGCCGCGCAGCTCCGGTCCGTGGCAGCGCGTGCAGCCGACGCCGGTCTGGTTCTCCTCGGAGAAGGCCTGCACCGCGTGCTTGCCGCGGGCGACCGACTGCGTGAGGAGCGCACGTTCCTGCGTGAGGTTGTTGGAGGGCTCCATGAGCCAGGTCGCGGGGACCCAGATCACGAAGAAGGCCACGAGCAGGACGCCCCAGCCCTGCAGCTTCGTGAGGACCGGCGTCTCGAGGTCGGCGTCCGACGGGCCGGGACGCATCCCGCGCGGGATCGCGATGCCCTTGGCGCCCCGGCGCCCACGCAGCGCGAGCGCGCCGACCGCGAGCAGCAGCAGGACGCTGCCGCCGACGAGGAGGAGGAGCGCGGTCTGGGTGGCGGCGATCATCTAGCCCGGCGCCACGCAGAAGGGACCGGACTGACCGGTCCGGAGGGTGTCGGTGCCGCGGGGCGGCCCGAGGATGACCTGCGAGGTGTCGACCATCACGTCGCCGCTGGCCGTGATCTCGATGCGGAACCGGTCCATGCCGCGGGGCGCGGGCCCGAGCTTGTACTCGCCGGCGCCGTTGTACTTCGACCCGTGGCACGGGCACTCGAACCAGCCCGAGGACTGGCAGTACGGGACGCGGCACCCGAGGTGCACGCACCGCTGGTAGAGCGGCATGAGGCCCTCGGCGGAGATGCCGTTGGCCACGTAGTCCACCTCGCCGTCGGCGCTCCCGGCGTAGCCCACGAGGTAGAAGCGGCCGGACCCGAAGTAGAAGGGCTGCTTGGTCTCGCTGATCGAGGACTGGATGTCCGCGAGCTTGCCCGCGTTCACGACCGACCCGAACCCACCCTTGAGGTTCGGCCAGAGGAACGCGATCGTCGCGCCGCCGAACTGGGCGCCGTAGACGAGGAGCGACCCCACGAGCGACTTGCGGAAGA
>JBJTHT010000129.1:0-4125 GCA_046094605.1 Actinomycetota bacterium
GCCGCCCGGCCCGGCGGGGGGCCGCGCCCGCGCCGGCCGCGCCCGCCGGCCGGGGCCCCCCCCCCCCCCCCCCCCCCCCCGCGCGAGCGACGAGAGGACCGTGACCGCGAGCACCAGCGGCGGCGGGGCGCCCGCATCCTCCGCGCCGGCGCGCGAACCACGCACCGCCGCCTCCACCATCGCGGCGCCACCCGAGGCGTGGACCGTGAGCATCGCCACCCCGAGCGCGCCGCAGCGCCGCGCGGCGCCCTCGACGGTGTTGGGGATGTCGTGCAGCTTGAGGTCGAGGAAGACCGGCGCGTGTCGCGCGATCCGACGGACGGCCTCCGGGCCGTCGGCGCAGAAGAGCTCGAGGCCGACCTTGAGGAGGCCGACCTCGCCCGCGAGCGACGACGCGAGCGCCTCGGCATGCGCGAGGTCGGGGACGTCGAGCGCGACGATGAGCGGGTTGGCGGGCCTCGGGATCACCGCACGGGCTCCGACCCCGATGGACCGAGCATGCCGCGCAGGTCCGCCGGCGACGCCGCACCGCGTTCCGCGAGGTAGCCGGCGAGTTCCCGCGCGATGCGCAGCGGCGCCTCCGGATCCACGAGCATCGCCGTCCCGACCTGGACGGCCCACGCGCCCGCGAGCAGGAACTCCGCGGCCTCCATCCCGGAACCGATTCCGCCGACGCCGATCAGCGGCACGTCAGGCAATGCGCGGGCGACGCGGTGGACCGCCGCGAGCGCGAGCGGGCGGATCGCGGGCCCGGAGAGGTAGCCGTAGGTCGAGGCGAGGCGCGGCTTCGCGTGCACCGCGTCGATCGCCAGACCCTGGATCCCGTCGATCAGCGTGAGCCCGTGGGCTCCCGCGCGCACGCAGGCGATCGCCATGTCGACGAGTTCCGCTCCGAGGAACGGGAGCTTGGCGAACACGGGCAGCCGGGTGAGCCGCGTCACCGCGCCGACCAGCTCGATCGAACGGTCGATCCGCGAGGCGAAGGTGCCGGTGCGCTCATCGTCGGGCGAGGAGAGATAGAGCTCGATGCCGACGACGCCGCTCGCCGCGTTGACGTGGTGGACGACCCGGAGGAACTCCTCGACCCGGGTCCCCCCGATCGAGACGATGACCGGTGGCCCGAAGGAGAGGAGCGTCGGGAGGTCCTCCTCGAGGAACGACTGCACGCCCGGGTTCTGGAGACCCACGGACGTGAGCAGGCCCGCAGGGGTCTCCGCGAGGCGGGGCGGCGGGGCGCCCGGTGAGTCCGCCAGGGTGATCGTGCGCGTGACGATCGCGCCGAGGCGCCGCGCCTCGACGAGGCCGGTCCCCTCGCGGCCGAGCCCGAGGCACCCCGAGGCCGACATCACCGGGTGGGCGAGGTGGAGCCCCTTCAGGTCGACGGAGAGCTCCATCAGGACTCCGGCTCCGGTTCGGAGGATGGTTCCGCGAGCTCGTCGGGCGCGAGCCACCGGTCCCACAGGATCCGTGCCGGGTTGAACACGGGCCCCTCCGTACACGCGCGCAGATGCTCGAAGCCCATCCCGTCGCGCGTGGCGACGGGGACGACGCAGGTGAAGCAGAGCCCGGTCCCGCAGCCCTTCGCCTCGTCCACGGAGACCTGGGCCGGCACGCGATGTGCGGCGCAGAACCGCGCGACATCGAGCAGGAGATGGCGGGGACCCGCCGCGTAGAGGACCTCGGCGCCCGCGTCCCCGTAGGCGGCCGGCAGCACGTCGCGGACCGCGCCCCGTTCCCCGGCGGAACCATCCCCGGTGACGACCGTGACCGTGGACGACAGGCGCTTGCCCTCGATGATCTTGAAGATCTCCTCCTGCGTCGGCGCGCCGATCACCATGTCGACGCGTTTGCCGGCGGTACGCAGTTCCTGCGCGAGGAAGTACATCGCGGCCGAGCCGAGCCCCTCCGAGACGAGCAGGCAGTTCGTGAGCTTCGCGGGGAACGCGAAGGGCCGCCCGAGCGGGCCGATCACGTCGATGGAACTGTGCGCCTTGGCGGTCGCGAGCCACGCCACGGCGGGGTCGCGCGCGTCGAGCGCGAACTCGAGGGTGCCGGCCCATCCGCCCCGCTTCGACGCCTGCGCGATCGTGAAGGGCTGCCGGAGCAGACCCGCGCGGTCGGCGGGCACGCCCACGGAGATGAACTGCCCGGGTCGCGCGACGTCGGCGATCTCGGGCGCGACGACCGTGATCGAGTGGTAGGCGCCCGTGCGTCGCGAGTTGAGGATCTCGGCGCGGACGCGGATCATCGCGTCACCCTCGCCGGGGCCTCGATCCCGAGCCGCGTCTGCGCCGGTCGCGCGGCGTCCGCGAGGGCGTGGAGCTCCTGGAGGCTCCGCGGTTCCCCACCGCCGCGACGGAGCGCCTCGATGCCGCGGATCACCGCGATCGCGCCGGGCAGGGTCGTGACGCAGGGGATCCCGGCCGTCGCCGCAGCCGTGCGGATGAAGTAGCCGTCGGTGCGCGCGCCGCGACCGAAGGGCGTGTTGATGATCAGGGCGACCTCGCCGTCGCGGATCATGTCCACGACCGAGGCGCCCCCCTCGCTCACCTTGCGCACCCGGCGCACGGGGATGCCGGCGCGCTCGAGGACCGCCGCCGTCCCCGACGTGGCGAGGAGATCGAAGCCCAGCTCGGCGAGGCGCAGCGCCGGCAGCACGACGGCGCGCTTGTCGCGGTTGGCGACGGAGATGAAGACGGTGCCCGAGGCGGGCATCCGCAGGCCGGCGGCGACGAACGCCTTGGCGAGCGCCCTGCCGGGCTCCGCGTCCACGCCCATCACCTCGCCGGTGGACCGCATCTCGGGACCGAGGACGGTGTCGACGCCGGGGAACCGGCCGAACGGCAGCACGGCGGCCTTGACGGACGTGTACGGCAACCGCAGGTAGTGGCGGTCGTCGGCCGGGACGAGGCCCTCGGCGACCAGGTCGGCGAGCGTCGCGCCCAGGAGCACACGCGTCGCGACCTTCGCGAGGGGGATCCCGGTCACCTTCGACACGAAGGGAACGGTACGCGACGCGCGCGGGTTCGCCTCCAGGACCCACACCCGTTCGTCCTTGACGGCGAGCTGAATGTTCAGCAGGCCGCGCACGCCGAGCCTGCGCGCCAGGGCCCGCGTGATGCGCTCGACCTCCGCGATCTCGTCGTCGGAGAGCGTCGCCGGCGGGATCGCGCACGAGGAGTCGCCGGAGTGCACGCCGGCCTCCTCGATGTGTTCCATGACCGCGCCGATGAACACGTCGGTGCCGTCGCACACGGCGTCCACGTCCACCTCGATCGCACCCTCGAGGAACCGGTCGAGGAGGACGGGGTGTTCGGGCGAGGCGGCCGCGGCCTCGGTCACGAAGCGCTCGAGCTCGTTCTCGCCGTAGACGATCTCCATCGCGCGGCCGCCGAGCACGTAGGACGGGCGCACGACGATCGGGTATCCGATTCGCTCGGCGATGCGGCGCGCCTCGTCGAGGTCGCGCGCCTCGCCGTGCGGCGGCGCGGCGATCGCGAGTTCCCGGCAGATCTCGGCGAACTTCCCCCGGTCCTCGGCGAGATCGATCGCCTCGGGCGAGGTCCCGAGCACCGGGAACCCCGCGGCCTCCAGCACCGGCGCGAGGCGGAGCGGCGTCTGCCCGCCGAACTGCACGATGACGCCCACCGGGCGTTCCGCCTCGCACACGGCGAGCACGTCCTCCTCGTGGACCGGCTCGAAGTAGAGACGGGAGCTCGTGTCGTAGTCGGTCGAGACGGTCTCGGGATTGGAGTTGACCATCACGGCCTCGTAGCCCGCCGCGCGCAGCGCGTAGGCGGCGTGCACGCACGCGTAGTCGAACTCGATGCCCTGGCCGATGCGGTTCGGACCCGCGCCGAGGATCACCACGCGGGGACGCTCCGCCGGGCGCACCTCGTCCTGCTCCTCGTACGTCGAGTAGTGGTAGGGCGTGCGCGCGGGGAACTCCCCCGCGCAGGTGTCGACGGTCTTGAACACCGGTGTGACACCGAGCGCGCGGCGCCGCGCGGCGACGGCGTGCGGCGTGCTCCCGGTCCGCGCGGCGACGCGCGCGTCCGAGAGGCCGAACCGCTTGGCCTCCCGGAGGCGAGGGGGGGGGGGCGGCGGGGGGGGGGCGGCCGCCGG
>JBJTHT010000130.1:0-11727 GCA_046094605.1 Actinomycetota bacterium
CGGCGGCGACGCCGCGGCGATCCTCGGCGCGTTCCTGCGACGGCTCGCCCCGCTGCTCGAGGCGGAACCGTGGGCGGCGGTGCGCGCCCGCTACCGCCCGCGGTGCGCCACCCTCGGCCGGCGGGTGCGGGCGCGCACCGCCGCCCACGGTTCCGCCTCGAGCAGCGGGGCGAGCCGTCGCAGGAACGCGCCGAGGATCGCCGCGGCGTCGCCGCCGCGCGCCGCCGCGCCGTCCACCTCCACGGGCGCCGCCGCCACGTTCACGCCGACGCCGAGGACGATCCACGCGATCGCGTCGCCCTCGATCCGAGACTCCGCGATCATGCCGCCCACCTTGCGCTCACCGACGAGCAGGTCGTTGGGCCAGCGACAGACGACGCGTACGCCGGTCGCCTCCTCGCACGCCTCCGCCATCGCCGCGCCGGCCAGGAGCGGGACGAGGCCGGCGCGCGGGGCCGACACGGGCGGGCGCAGCACGGTCGAGACGAGGAGTCCGCCGGGTGCGTCGGTCCACGTGCGCCCGTGTCGGCCCCGCCCCTCGGTCTGGTGCTCGGCCGAGACGAGCGTCCACGCGGGCGCGCCCGCCTCGGCGAGGTCCCGGGCGATCGCCTGCGTCGAGGTGACGGTCCCCTCCGCACGCACGGGGGCGTCGAGACCGGCGGCGGCGAGGGCGGTCGCGAGGGACGATTCGGTGAGCACGGTCGACTCCCGGACCACGGATGCGGGAGACTATCGCGACCCGGAGGCCACGTGACCGACACCCGCATCCTGATCGCGAACCGCGGCGAGATCGCCGTGCGCATCATCCGCACGATCCGCGAGCTCGGCATGCGCTCGATCGCCGTGTACTCCGACGCCGACCGCGACGCGCTCCACGTCGAACTGGCCGACGAGGCCTACCGGATCGGTCCCGCGCTCGCGGCGGAGTCCTACCTCTCGATCGGCGCGCTCCTCGAGGCCGCGCGGAAGTCGAAGGCCACCGCGGTGCACCCCGGGTACGGGTTCCTCTCGGAACGCGCGCAGTTCGCCGGCGCGGTCGGGGACGCGGGGCTCACGTTCATCGGACCCTCCCCGGAGGCGATCGAACTCCTCGGCGACAAGGCCGAGGCGCGCAAGGCGGCGGAGCGCGCCGGCGTGCCCATCCTGCCCGGCACGCCGGACCCGGTCTCGGTGGATCAGGCGGAGTCTGCGGCGGCCTCGATCGGGTTCCCCGTCCTCGTGAAGGCCGCGTTCGGCGGCGGCGGTCGCGGGATGCAGGTCGTGCGCGACCCGAAGGACCTGCGCGCCGCGCTCGACCGCGCGGCGCGCGAGGCGCAGGCGTACTTCGGTCGGCCCGAGGTCATCCTCGAGCGCTACGTCGAACACGCGCACCACGTCGAGGCGCAGGTCTTCGCCGACGGCCACGGCAACGTCGCGTTCCTCGGCGAACGCGACTGCAGCGTCCAGCGGCGCCACCAGAAGCTCGTCGAGGAGACGCCCTCCCCCGTCGTGGACACCGAGCTCCGCCAGCGCATCGGCGAGGCCGCGATCGCCCTCGCGCGCGAGGCCGGCTACACCAACGCGGGAACCGTCGAAGGCATCGTGGACGACGACGGGAACTTCGCGTTCCTGGAGATGAACACGCGCCTGCAGGTCGAGCACACGGTGACCGAGATGGTCACGGGCCTGGATCTCGTCGCCGCGCAGATCGCCGCGGCGCTCGGGGAACGCGTGGATCTCACCGGCGTCGTCCCGCGGGGCCACGCGATCCAGTGCCGCATCAACGCCGAGGACCCGGGACGCAACTTCCTCCCCGGCCCGGGCCACGTGCACCGCTACCGCGAACCGTCGGGACCCTTCGTCCGCGTGGACGCGGGCATCGAGGAGGGCCGCGAGATCCCCGCCGATTACGACTCGATGTTCGCCAAGGTGATCGTCGGCGGCGAGGACCGGGAGCGGGCGCGCCTGCGGATGCTCCGCGCGCTCGCCGAGTACGAGGTCGAGGGCGTGCCGACGACGATCCCGCTCCACCGGTGGATCCTCGGGACCGACGCGTTCCGCGAGGGCGCCCACACGACCACCTGGCTCGAGAAGGCGCTGCGCGCCGAACCGCTCGCCGGGTCCGACGGTCTCCCGACGGCGCCGACGAAACCGCCCGTACCGGCGCGCATCGTCGTCGAGGTGGACGGCCGGCGCATCCCCGTGCGCATCTTCGACCAGCGCCGCCAGGTGCCACCCGCGCCGCCGATGCGCCACGCCGGCCACCAGGGAACCGGCGTCCACAGCGTCATCGTCGCGCCGATGCAGGGCACGATCCTCCGCGTCCTCGTGGAACCGGGTCAGCGCATCGAGGCGGGCGACGTCCTGTGCATCCTCGAGGCCATGAAGATGGAGAACGCGGTCCCGTCGCCGCGCGAGGGCGTCGTCTCGGACCTGCCGATCGAGGCGGGGCAGGTCGTGCAGGTCGGCCAGACGATCGCGGTGATCGACTAGCGCGCGACGCGCGCGAGGAACGCCCCGACGGTCGCGACGTAAGCCTCGGGGTCCTCGACGAACGGCATGTGGCCGCTGCGCTCGAACACGACGAGTTCCGCGCCCGCGATCCCCGCGGCCGTCGCCTCGGACCCCTCGACCGGACAGACGCGGTCGTGGCGTCCCGCGAGGACGAGCACGGGATGCGGGACGTCGCCGAGGCGGTCGAGGAGGTCGAGCGCGAAGCCCGACGACGCGGCGTGCGCGAGCATCTCCGGCGAGAGGATCGTGCGCTCCGTGCGCGCGACGTAGTCGGCGATCCGCGGGTCGAGCGGGTCGGCGAAGAACGCGGGCATCTCGTCGACGAGCAGCCGCCAGAGTCCCTCGGGCGTCGAGACGTCCGCCTCGGCCGCGAGCGCGGCCTCGACCTTCGCGCGGACCTCGGATGGTTCCATCGCGGCGATCAGCTCGGGCGTGCGCTCCATGTAGGAGGAGGCGGGAACGCCGCAGGAGACGATCGACGCGAGCGGCACGCCCGGGTGATCGATCGCGTGCTGCAGCGTGACGAACGCGCCGTAGGAGTGCCCCAGCACGGCGTAGCGCCCGAGCCCCATCGCGAGCGCGAGCATCTGCACGTCCTGCGCCATGCGCTCGAGCGTCCACGTGTGCGGCAGCGTGTCGCGCGCGGACGCACCCTGATGGCGCATGTCCACGAGGTGGAGCGTGCAGCGATCCGTGAGCGGATCGAGGTAGTCGTCGAACTCGTGGTGGTCGAGGCCCGGACCGCCGTGCAGCACGATGAGCGGGATCGGCCCGTCGCCCCGCGTGACGACCCAGAGGCTCGTGTCGTCGATCGCGACGAGACGACCGTCAGGCACCCGGCCGACCCCAGCCGTCGCGGCCGGTGACGCGGAACCCCGCGTCGTGCACCTTGTAGGCGCGGTTCACCGAGATGAGCAACGCCGTGAGCGTCTCGGCGATGCGCGCCTGCGAGAGAGCGCCGCAGTCCACCCACCGCATGCCGGGGATGCCCTCGACGAGGGAACCGATCGTCGCCTTCGCGTCCGCGTCGTCACCGCACACGAGCACGTCCGAGTCCACCGGACGGTCGAGGGCGCGCAGCGCCGACGCGGCGATCGTCTGGAACGCGGCGACGACGCGGACGCGCTCGCCGAGGAGCGCCTGCGCCTGCTCGGCGGCCGACCCGTGCCAGGGACGCACGACCTGCCACGGGCGACCGCCGATCGCCGTGGCGAGCGGGCTGGATGCGTCGCACACGATCGCGGCGGCGCGCAGCGCCGTCGCGATCGCACGACACGTGTCGGCCTGGACCGCGAACGGCACGGTGAGGATGACCACCGGCGCGGCGGCGACGGCGTCGGCGTTCGGGGCACCCGAGACCGATGCGTCCGCCCCGAGGAGGTCCTTCGCCGTCGCGACGGCGGCCTCGGCCTTCGCCGCGTCGCGGGAACCGATCGTCACGGCGTGCCCCGCAGCGGCCAGCCGGAGCGCCAGGCCGAAGCCCTCGTCCCCCGTCCCGCCGACGAGCGCGACGTCCATGCGCCGAGGATACGGCGATACGCTCGGCCCGTGGTCGTGACCTACCTCGTGGAGGCGCTCGTCGGCCTCGCGACGCTCGCCGCCGGCGCGCCGCTCCTGCGTCGCTCCCGCGCCCTCGGCGGATTCCTCGTGTTCGCCGGCGTCGCGGCGATCGCTCACGCCGCGGTGGCGCTCGTCGGCTAGACGCTCGGCCGGTACTCCCCGAAGACGCCCCGCAGGGCGTCGGACACCTCGCCCAGCGTCGCCCCGAGGGCGAGCGCCTCGCGCATCGGGGGCAGGAGGTTCGCGGTCCCCCGGGCGGGGGGGGGGGGGGGGGCCCGGGCGGGGGCCCGGGCGGCGCGCCCCCCGCGCACCGGGGGCTGGTGGTTCGCGGCCCCCGGGGCGGCCGGCGCGCCGCCCCCGGGGGCCCCCGCCCCGGCCGCCCCGTCGCGCGCCGCGCGCCAGGCGCGCACCCGTTCCACCTGCGCCGCCACCTCCGCCTCGTCGATGCGCAGGACGTCCACGGGTTCCGCATCCTCCTCGACGAAGCGGTTCACGCCGACGACGACGCGTTCCCCCGACTCGACGACCCCCTGGATGCGGAACGCGGCCTCGTGGATCTCGTCCTGCACGAAGCCCCGCTCGATCGCGGCGATCGCGCCGCCCATCGCCTCGATGCGGTCGAGGTAGTCCTGCGCCCGTTCCTCGATCCCGTCGGTGAGCGACTCGACGAACCAGGAACCGCCGACGGGATCCACGACCGAGGCGAGACCGGTCTCGTACGCGAGCACCTGCTGCGTGCGCAGCGCGAGCTTGGCCGCGCGCTCGGTGGGGAGCGCGAGCGCCTCGTCGAAGGAGTTCGTGTGGAGCGACTGCGTGCCGCCGAGGACGGCCGAGAGCGCCTCGAGCGTCGTGCGCACGACGTTGACGAGCGGCTGCTGCGCGGTGAGCGTCGCGCCGCCGGTCTGGGTGTGGAACCGGAGCATCGTGCTGCGCGGATCCGTCGCGCCGAAGCGTTCGCGCATGATGCGCGCCCACATGCGTCGCGCCGCGCGGAACTTGGCGACCTCCTCGAAGAACCCCTGGTGGCAGGCGAAGAAGAAGGACAGGCGCGGCGCGACCCGGTCAACCGCGAGGCCCGCCGCGACCGCGGCCTCGACGTAGGCGACGGCGTTGGCGAGCGTGAACGCGACCTCCTGGACCGCGGTCGCGCCGGCCTCGCGCATGTGGTAGCCGCTGATCGAGATCGTGTTCCAGCGCGGCAGGCGCTCGGCGCAGTACGCCATCAGGTCGGTCGTGATCCGCATCGAGGCCCTCGGCGGGTAGATGTAGGTCCCGCGCGCGGCGTACTCCTTCAGGAGGTCGTTCTGGACCGTCCCCTCGAGGACCGCCGACGCGACGCCGCGTTCCTCGGCGATCAGGTCGTAGAGCAGGAGCAGGATCGGCGCGGTGGCGTTGATCGTCATCGACGTGGAGACCCGGTCGAGCGGGATCCCGTCGAGGAGGCGGCGCATGTCGTCGAGGGTGTCGATCGCGACCCCCGTGCGGCCGACCTCGCCCTCCGCGCGCGGGTGGTCGGAGTCGTAGCCCATCTGCGTGGGCAGGTCGAAGGCGACCGAGAGGCCGGTCTGTCCGGCCTCGAGGAGGTAGCGGAACCGCTCGTTGGTCTCCCGCGCCGATCCCATCCCCGCGTACTGGCGCATCGTCCACAGGCGCCCGCGGTACATGTCGGGGTGGATGCCGCGCGTGAAGGGTGCCTCTCCGGGCGACCCCAGTCGTCCGTCGAGCCCCGCACGCACGTCGGTCGGCCCGTACGAGGGACGCAACGGGATCCCCGCGTCGGTGGTCCGTTCCCCCGCGGTCATGGGGGTGAGCCTACGCCCGCCCGCGCGGAGCGGGTCGCGCTCCGGTGGTCGGGTAGACTGCCGGCCGATACGCCGGAACGGGGACGTGGGAGCACTCGTGGCGAAGCAGAAGGCGGACGTCGGGGGCCTGTACCGCGGGAGCCCCGGTCAGTGGTCCTGGCTCTTCCACCGCATCACCGGCGTCGCGGTCATCCTCTTCCTCTTCGTCCACATCGTGGACGTGTCGGTCGTCGGCTGGGGCCCCGAGGCGTACGAGAAGGTCGAGTCCGTCTACGCGAACTGGGTCGTGCGGCTCCTGGAGCTCGGGCTCACCGCCGCGGTCCTCTACCACGCGATCAACGGCGTGAAGATCATGATCTACGACTTCTGGACCAAGGGCGCCCGCTACTACAAGCAGATCTCGGTGGTGTCGCACGCGATCTTCGCGGCATCCATGGTCCCGGTGACGTGGATCATGGGCAACCAGGCGTGGAACCTGTTCCAGGGGGCGGCGAAGTGAGGACCAGCATCCGCGAGTCGGGCACGCTCTTCCCGCCGGGACCGCGCCTCACGATGGCGTCGGGCCGCGAGCGGCCGGCCGGCGGTTGGGAACTCTGGGCCTGGCTGTTCATGCGGGTCTCCGGCGTCGCGCTCCTCCTGCTCGCCGTCGGCCACGTCCTGATCATGCACCTGCCCGACGGCGGCGTGGACCGGATCGACTTCGGGTTCGTCGCCGTGCGCTGGGCGAACCCGCTCTGGCGCGCGTGGGACTGGGCGCTCCTGTCGCTCGCGCTCCTGCACGGCGTGAACGGGCTGCGCGTCATCGTCCAGGACTACGTGACGGTGCCGGTGCGCCGGTTCCTCGTGAACATGGGCTTCTACCTCCTGTCCTTCGCGCTCTTCACGCTCGGCACGATCACGGTCTTCACCTTCGACCCCACCAAGTGGGGGCCGATCGGATGACGACGGTCCACACGTACGACGCGGTCATCGTGGGGGCCGGCGGCGCCGGCCTTCGGGCGGCGATCGAGGCCTCCGGGAAGGCCCGCGTCGCGGTCGTCTCGAAGCTCTACCCCACCCGCTCCCACACCGGGGCGGCGCAGGGCGGGGTCTGTGCGGCGCTCGGGAACCTCGAGGAGGACTACCCCGAGTGGCACGCGTTCGACACCGTGAAGGGCGGCGACTACCTCACCGACCAGCCCGCCGCGCAGCTCATGGCCGAGGAGGCCGTGGATGCGATCTACCAGCTCGAGCACTGGGGGCTTCCGTTCAACCGCACCCCGGAGGGCAAGATCGCGCAGCGCCGCTTCGGCGGCCACACGCGCAACCACGGCGAGGCCCCGGTCATGCGCGCGTGCTACGCCGCGGACCGCACGGGCCACATGATCCTGCAGACCCTCTACCAGCAGTGCGTGAAGCGCGACGTGCGCTTCTTCAACGAGTACTACTGCCTCGACCTGCTCATGGAGGATGGCGCCGTCGCCGGCATCGTCGCCTACGAGCTCGCGACCGGAGAGCTCCACGTGTTCCGCGCGAAGGCCGTCCTCTTCGCGACCGGGGGCTACGGCCGGATGTTCCGGGTCTCCTCCAACGCCCACTCGATGACCGGCGACGGCCCCGCGGTCGTGTTCCGCAAGGGCCTGCCGCTCGAGGACATGGAGTTCTTCCAGTTCCACCCGACCGGCGTCTACAAGATGGGGATCCTCCTCTCCGAGGCCGTTCGCGGTGAGGGCGGCATCCTCCTCAACAGCGAGGGCGAGCGCTTCATGGAGCGCTACGCGCCGACCGTGAAGGACCTCGCGCCGCGGGACATGGTCTCGCGCGCGATCTACCAGGAAATCAAGGAGGGCCGCGGCGTCGGCCCGCACCGCGACGCGGTCTACCTCGACGTGCGCCACCTCCCGCGCGAGGTGATCGAGGAACGCCTCCCCGACGTGACCGAGTTCGCCCGCGTCTACCTCGACGTCGAGCCGACCACGGAACCCGTGCCGATCCAGCCCACCGCGCACTACGCGATGGGCGGCATCCCGACCGACACCGATGGCCGCGTCGTCGTCGGCGCCGACGAGACGCCCGTGCCGGGCCTCTACGCCGCCGGCGAGTGCGCGTGCGTGAGCGTCCACGGGGCGAACCGCCTCGGGACGAACTCGCTGCTCGACATCGTGGTGTTCGGTCGCCGCGGCGGCGCGCACATGGCGGCGTTCGTCGCCGACGCGCCGCTGCGCGCCGTCGAGAAGGGCGCCGAGCAGCCCGTCGCCGCGCGCCTCGCGGGCCTCAAGGGTCGTGCCCAGGGCGCCAACGCCGCCGACATCCGGTCCGAGCTCCAGGACACGATGTTCGACCTCGCCTTCGTGGTGCGGAGCGAGACGAGCCTCACGAAGATGCAGGAGATCCTGACCGGCCTCCGCGAGCGCTACGAGCGGGTGTACGTGCAGGACACCGGGTCCGCGTTCAACACCGAGCTCATGGAGGTCGAGGAGCTCGGCAACCTCCTCGACTGCGCCGAAGCGCTCGTGGCCTCCGCGCTCGTGCGCGACGAGAGCCGCGGCGGCCACTACCGCGAGGACCACCCGCTGCGCGACGATGCGAACTGGCTCAAGCACACGCTCGTGTCGCGCCGCGAGGACGGCTCCCTCACCTTCGACTTCAAGCCCGTGAAGATGGGCCCCTACGTCCCGATGGAGCGGAAGTACTGATGGCCGTGGAACCCCTGGGCGACGTCCTCGCCGCGGCGGACGCATGGTCGGCGCCCTCCTCGAAGGTCCGCCTGTCGCTGCGCATCCGCCGGTACAACCCGGAGGTGCGCGGCGAGGAGTCCTGGTGGGACGAGTTCGAGGTCACGATGGAACCGACCGACCGCCTCCTCGACGCCCTGAACGAGGTCAAGTGGCATCAGGACGGGACCCTCGGGTTCCGCCGATCCTGCGCCCACGGCATCTGCGGGTCCGACGCGATGATGATCAACGGCCGCAACGCGCTCGCGTGCAAGCTCCTCGTGAAGGACGTCGCGCCGCGCGCGGTCATCGAGCCGATCCGTGGCCTCCCCGTCCTGCGCGACCTGATCGTGGACATGGAACCCTTCTTCGACGGCTACCGCTCCGTGCTCCCCTACCTCGTGAACGACGAGGGCGAACCGGTGACCGAACGCCTGCAGTCCCCCGAGGATCGCGCGCGCTACGACGACTCGACCAAGTGCATCCTCTGCGCGGCCTGCACGACCTCGTGTCCGGTCTTCTGGGGCGACGAGCAGTACGTCGGGCCCGCCGCGATCGTGAACGCGCACCGGTTCGTGTTCGACTCCCGCGACCGCGGCGCGAAGGAACGCCTCCGGGTGCTCTCGGAGAAGACCGGCGTGTTCCGCTGCCGTACCGTCTTCAACTGCACCGAGGCGTGCCCGCGCGGGATCCCGATCACCGAGGCGATCCAGGACGTCAAGCGCGCGATCCTCTTCGACCGCTTCTGACCGCGGTCGCGTGAGCCACCCCGTCACCCTCGTCCCGGGGGACGGCATCGGATCCGAGGTCGCCGCGGCGACCCGCACCGTCCTCGAGGCGACCGGCGTCGCCTTCGACTGGGACGAGCAGGCCGCGGGCGCGGCGGTGCTCGACGCCGAGGGGAGCGTGCTCCCCGAGCGCGTCCTGGACTCGATCCGCCGCACGCGCGTGGCGCTCAAGGGCCCGATCACGACGCCGGTCGGCACCGGGTTCCGCAGCGCGAACGTGGCGCTGCGCCAGGGGCTCGACCTCTTCGCCGCGGTGCGCCCGGCGCGCTCCACGCCCGGCGTCGAGACGCCCTACCCCGACGTGGACCTCGTGATCGTGCGCGAGAACACCGAGGACCTCTACGCCGGCATCGAGTTCGAGGTCGGCACCGAGGCCGCGCGCGAGCTCCGCGCGGAGGTGCAGCGGCTCCGAGGGGTCGCGCTCCGCGAGGACGCCGGCGTGACGCTCAAGCCCATCTCCGTGAGCGGCGCGCGACGCATCGCGCGGTTCGCCTTCGAGCACGCCCGGGCGACCGGCCGTCGCCGCGTGACGCTCGGCCACAAGGCCAGCGTCCTCAAGCTCTCGGACGGCCTCCTCCTCGGCGTCGCCGAAGTGGTGGCCGTCCGAGCGGGCGACATCGCGTTCGAAGCGGTGGAGATCGACGATCTCGCGATGCGCCTCGTCGTGGAACCGTCCGCGTTCGACGTGCTGCTGCTGCCGAACCTCTACGGCGACATCCTCTCCGACACCGCGGCAGGCCTCGTGGGTGGACTCGGTCTGGCGGCCGGAGCGAACCTCGGGTGGGAGCACGCCGTGTTCGAGCCCGTGCACGGGAGCGCACCCGACATCGCCGGGAAGGGCCTCGCCGATCCGATCGCGATGATCCGCTCGGGCGCGATGCTCCTGCGCCACCTCGGCGAGGCCGCCGCAGCGGATGCCGTGGATGCCGCGGTGGACCGCGTGCTCCGCGAGGGGCGCGTCCGACCGCGGGACCTCGGTGGCACGTCGCCGACGGTCGACGTCACCGCCGCGATCGTCGCCGCGCTCTAGGTCGCGTCCGGCGCGTCGCCGTGGTGGTGCCCGTGGTCACCCTCGTGATCGCCATCGTGATCGTGGTGCTCGTGGTGCTCGCCCGCGGGACCCCGACCGGGGTCGTCGTGGCGCTGTCAGCACCCGGGCGCGTTCGGGTTCCCGCAGCACCCGCGCGTCATCGCGCGGGCGCGGTTCCTGCAGAACGCGGCGAACCGCGGGCCGAAGGGGAGATCCGACTCGGACCAGTTCGTGAAGAACGCGCGACCCCGCCGGCGCAGCTCGTCCCGGAACCCGCCCACCGGCGACCTCAGAGCGCGGCGAGGTCCGCGCACTTCGCGCGGATCGCCTCACCGGCCGCGCGCAGCGCCGCCAGTTCGCCGGAGGAGAGGTCGAGTTCCACGATCTCCGCGACGCCGCGCGCGCCCAGGCGCGCCGGGACGCCGACGTAGACGCCGTCGATGCCGTACTGGCCGGTGCACCAGGCGGCGACGGGCAGCACCGCGTCGGTCATCCCCGCGATCGCCTCGACCATCTGCACGACCGACGCCGAGGGCGCGTAGTACGCGCTCCCCTTCTTGAGGAGCCCGACGATCTCCGCACCGCCGTCGCGCGTGCGCTGGAACAGGCGCTCGAGCGTGGCGCCGTCCACGAGGTCGGTGAGCCGCTTGCCGCCGACGGTCGCGTGGCCCGGCAGCGGCACCATCGAGTCGCCGTGGGAACCGAGCGTCATCGCCTCCACCGTGAGGGGGGAGACGCCGAGTTCCTCCGCGATGAACCAGCGCAGGCGCGCGGAGTCCAGGACGCCGGCCATGCCGATCACGCGTTCCTTCGGGAACCCGGACGTGTCCGCCGCGAGGTACGTCATCTCGTCGAGCGGATTCGTGACCACGATGATGATCGCGTCGGGCGAGGTCGGGGCGATCCGCTGCACGACCTCGCGCACGATGCCCGCGTTCTTGCCGAGGAGGTCCATCCGGCTCATCCCCGGCTGGCGGGGGAACCCGGCGGTGATCACGACGACGTCGGAACCCGCGGTGTCGGCGTAGTCGTTGGTCCCCGTGATGCGCGGCTCGAAGCCCACGACGGGGCTCGACTGGCGCATGTCGAGGGCGAGGCCCTGCGGGAGCCCCTCGACGATGTCGGTGAGCACCACCTCGAACCCGCGCTCGACCAACCGCATCGCGGTGGTGTGTCCGACGAACCCGCTCCCGACGACCGTGACGCGCATCGCTCCATCCCTCCGTCCGTTGATGGTCGGCATCCTATCCGGCGGCCGCTCGCGTCGACGCCGCGGTGGGTCGGGCGCTCGCGGGGGGGGGGGGGGGGGGGGGGGGGCGCGCGGGCCCGCCCGCCCCCGGCGGGGGGGGGGCGGGGGGGCG
>JBJTHT010000131.1:0-2757 GCA_046094605.1 Actinomycetota bacterium
GGCTTGGAGGTCGTGGCGCGGGGCCGGGCCGGGCGGGTCTCCTCGACCGGGGCCTCCTTAACCTTGCCGCCCGGGGTCGCCTTGCCCCCCGAGGCGCGCAGGCGCGAGATGGCCCCGTCGGGCACGGTGGACGAGGCCGACAGCCCGGGAACCCCGATCTCGCCGAGCACGGCGACGAGGTCCTTGCTGGTCAGCCCCAGTTCCTTTGCGAGTTCGTGAACCCTCAACGTGCCTCCACGAGCGAGCGGATCGCGTCCCCTAGCCTAGCGAGTTCCTCGGACCCCACACCCGCACGCAGCGCCCGCGCGAGCGTGCCCCGTGCGAGGGCCGCCTCGATGCAGGCGCCGGAACGGTGGACGTACGCGCCCCGCCCACCGTCGCTTCCGACCCTCGGACCCGTCGGCGAGGCGACGATGCGGACCAGGTCCCCCTTCGACGACCGGGCGCGACAGCCGACGCAGGTGCGCTCCGGCGTCGACGGCGCCACGGTCAGGCCTCCGGCGACCCCTCGTCGGCGGTCGGTGCGGCGGGCGCCTCCTCCGCGGGAGCCGGCGCCGCCGGAGCGGCGGGTGCGACCGGCGCGGCGGCCGGTTTCGGCGCGCGCTGCTCGTCCATGTACTGCGTCTCGCTCTTGATGTCGATGCGCCACCCGGTGAGGCGGGCGGCGAGGCGGGCGTTCTGCCCCTCCTTCCCGATCGCGAGCGACAACTGGTAGTCGGGCACGATGACGAGCGCGGTCTGGCTGGTCGCGTCGATGCGCGCCTCCTTGACGCGGGCCGGCTGCAGCGCGTTCGCCACGAGGATCGCGGGGTCCGCGCTCCACGGCACGACGTCGATCTTCTCGCCGCGGAGCTCGTTCACGACCATGCGGACGCGGGAACCCTTCGGGCCGACGCACGCACCGACCGGGTCGACCGCGGGCTCCTTCGACGAGACGGCGATCTTCGAGCGGTGGCCCGCCTCACGAGCGACGGCGCGGATCTCGACGATGCCCTCCTCGATCTCGGGCACCTCCATCTCGAACAGCCGCTTGAGCAGGCCCGGGTGCGATCGGGACACGACGATCTGCGGACCCTTGGCGCCGCGACGGACCTCGGTGATGTAGGCCTTGAGGCGCTCGCCGTGGCGGTAGGGCTCGCTCGGCACCTGCTCGGACTGCGGGAGCAGCGCCTCCACCGTGCCCAGGTCCAGCGTCGTGTAGCGGCGTTCCTGCTGCTGCACGATGCCGGTGACGACGTCGCCCTCGCGACCGGCGAACTCCTCGTAGGTCATCTCGCGCTCGGCGTCGCGGAGCTTCTGGAAGATCACCTGCTTGGCGACCTGGGCCCCGATGCGACCCTTGAAGTCGTTGGTGACCTTCACCTCCTTCTCGGAGAGCACGCGCGCCTCGATCACGACCTGCGGTTCGGCGGGTTCGGCGCCCTCCTCGACGACGGGCGCGGGCGCGGGGACCTCGACGAGCTCGAGCTCCTGCAGCCAGACGCGCAGATCACCCGAGGTCGGATCGATCTCGGCGCGCACGCCGACGGTCGACTCGTCGGCGTCGGGGTTCTGCTGCTTCCACCACGTCTTGTAGGCCGAGGCCATCGCCTCGGCGAGGCCGGCGAGGATCGTCTCGAACGCGACACCCTTCTCGCGCTCGAGCTCCTTGAGGGCGGCGATCATGTCGACGTTCATCGACGCGCCCCCGTTCCCCAGGTGAAGGTCGTGCGGGCGGACGCGATGGCGCCGTAGGCGACGGTGCGCTCCCCAGCCGCGGTCGCGACCGTTGCCCCGGCCTCGTCGGCTGCGATGAGGGAGCCCTCGACGACCTCGGAACCCTGGCCGATGCGTGCGGTCAGGCGGACCGTGCGACCGATGCTGCGGCGGTAGTGCTCGGGCGTGCGCAGGGTGCGCTCGAGCCCGGGCGACGTGACCTCGAGGGCGTACGTGCCGGCGGTGAAGGATTCGAGGTCGAGGCGACGGGAGATGCGCCCGGACACGTCGGAGAGCGTGTCGACGTCGACCCCGCCTTCGCGATCCACTGCGACCCGCAGGACCATCCGCCCTCCCTCCTTCCGGTAGGTGACCTCCCAGACCTCCAGCCCCGCCGCCTGGACCACCGGCCGGACCAGCGCCTCCACGTCCATCGTTCCTCGCGAACCTGCCCTCTCGAACAAAGAAAGTGGGCGAGTCGCCCACTTCCGGGTGCTGCCGCGGTTCCTTTCGCGCAGTATAGCGCGCCGCTCGGGCCGCTACCGGGCCCGACGCTGTCCGTCGGCGCTCCCCCAGTGGTCGCGGCGGTTCATGCGACGCCCGAGCCGGGGGTCCTCCCACCCGCGCTGCACGCGCAGGTCGAGGTCTCTGCACGCGGCCTCCGCGGTCGCGACGTCGGGGAACACCGACCGAACCCACGTGCCGTCCACCGCGATCACGACGAGGTCCCACGTGTCGAGGCCGACGCGCTGGAGGACGGCCTCGGCACCCGGATGGAGCTTCGCGAAGTCGCGCAGGCGTTCGGGCGCGCGGGTCACGGCGCCGTCCCGAGCAGCGTGACGACGGCGTCGGCGGCGTCGGCGATCGGCGCGGTGCTGCGCTCCCCCGTCGCCCGCAGCTTGAGGTCGACCGTCCCCGCCGCGACCCCCTTGCGACCCACGACCACCTGGACGGGGAACCCGATGAGGTCCGCATCCGCGAATTTCACGCCGGCGGGGCGGTCGCGGGGGGGGGGGGGGGGGGGGGGGGCGGGGCGGGGGGGGGGGGGGCGGCGGGGCGGCG
>JBJTHT010000132.1:0-3266 GCA_046094605.1 Actinomycetota bacterium
CCGATCGCCTCCGCGATCACCGGGATCCGGCGGCCGGGGAGTTCGAGGCCGGGTCCGTGCTGCCGTTCGTACCGGGAGATCTCGGTCCACTGGCGGTCGTCGATCAGGCCGGCGGCCTTCCACTGGTCGAGGTGCTCCTCGAGGAGTTCCTTCTGCAGGGTCATGGCACCCTCCTTCCGTCTCCTCTCCTACCCCCAGTCTGCGGCGGGGCAACCCCTCCGGGGAGGGGACGGAGGGCCCCCTGCGGACGGGACCTCGTGCGCGCTAGCGTTCCCTCCGTGGGAGGCGTGCTCGAGGAGGGCCGGTACGACCCGGCGGCGTTCGCCGCGGAACGGGCCGCCGCCCCCGCCAACCTCGCCGTCGGCACGGCCCTCTGGTTCGAGAACGACCGGGTCCGGGTCTGGGAGGTCCGCCTCGGGCCGGGGGAGCGGGCGCCGTTCCACGCCCACACCCGTCCCTACTTCTGGACGTGCGTCGAACCGGGCCTCGGCCGTCAGCGCCTCGCCGACGGGTCGATCCGCCTGCGCCGCTACAACCTGGGCGAGACGATGTTCTTCGACCACTCGCCCGACGCGCCGTTCCTGCACGACCTCGAGAACGCGGGCGACGGCGTCCTGCGGTTCACGACGGTCGAACTCCTCTAGCCGGAACACCGAGCCGGCGTGCCGGTCGCGCGCCCGGGGCATCCGTGCCATGCTCGCCGCGTTCGTTCGGAGGGAGGCAGACATGCCGTTCACGTGGGCGAAGTTCAAGGACGTCTCCGCCGGCGTCCAGGAAGGTCAGTTCAGCATCGGCGAGCGGGAGGAACTCTCCTCGCTCGACCAGCTCGACCCGATCTACCGGCAGCTGATGGACCAACCGGTCACCGCGGTACTCGCGGTGATGGGCGGCGACGGTCGACCGAACCTCACGCCCGTGTGGTTCGGCTACGACGGCGACAAGGTCGTGCTGAACTTCGCCGAGCACCGCAAGAAGACCGCGTGGATGCGCCGCGACCCGCGGATCACGATCCTCCTGATGAACCCGCAGAACCCGTACCACTGGATGAGCATCAAGGCGACGGTCACGCGCGAGGTCCACGAGGACGATCCCAAGGAAGGCCACCGCGCGACCGAGACGATCGACCAGGCCTGGGTGAAGTACATCGGCGCAGAACCGCCCTCCGGCCTTCGCGATCCCTCGATCAACGAGCGCCGCGTCCTCTTCGAGTGCACGGTGGATCGGGTCGCGACCTTCGGCAAGCCCGCCTGACGGCGTGAGGGGCAGCGACCTGCCCGTCGCGGTCGTCGGGGGTTCGCTCGGCGGGCTGACCGCGGCGCTGCTCCTGCGCGACCTCGGCTGCGACGTCACGGTCCACGAACGGTCCACCGCCGAACTCGAGGCTCGCGGCGCCGGCATCGTCGTGCTGCCCGAGACGAGCCGCTACCTCGTCGAACGTGTCGGGCTCGCGCCCGACGCGTTCACGTGTTCGACGCAGCGCCTGCGGTACCTCGGCGCCGACGGTGGGGTCGTCCACGAGGAGGTCCGGCCGTACCGCTACTCCGGCTGGCGGACGATCTACGCCGCGCTCCTCGGTGCCTTCGGCCGCGACGCGTACCGCCTCGGCTCGGAGGTCGTCGAGCTCTCCGGCGACCACGGTGAGATGACCGTCCACCTCGCCGGTGGCGGGGCGCAGACGGTGGGCCTCGTCGTCGGCGCCGACGGCAGCGCCTCGCGGTGCCGGGGCCTCTTCCTCCCGGACCTCGTTCCCGGGTACGCGGGGTACGTCGCGTGGCGCGGGACGGTTCCCGAATCCGCCGTGTCGGCGCGGGCGCGCGAGGCCTTCGACGACGCGCTCGTCTACGAGGTCATCCCGCGCAGCCACATCCTCGTCTACCCGATCCCCGGCGACGACGGGTCGACGGCGCCGGGCGAACGCTCGCTCAACTTCGTGTGGTACCGGAACTACGCCGCCGGCGTCGAGCTCGACGCGCTGATGACCGATCGCGATGGAGTCCTGCGTGAGCGCACGCTCCCGCCGGGCGCGGTGTCGGACGCGAACGTCGCGGAGGCGCGCGCCTTCGCGCGCGCGAACCTCGCGCCGGCCATCGCCGACCTCGTCGAGGCGACGGAACGTCCGTTCGTCCAGGCGATCTACGACCTCGAGGTGCCCCAGATGGCGTTCGGGCGGGCGTGCCTCCTGGGCGACGCAGCGTTCCTCCTGCGTCCTCACATCGCGGCCGGCACCGCGAAGGCGTGCGCGGATGCGTGGGCGCTCGCGGGGGCGATCGAGCGCGAGCAGGAGGTCGGGTGCTGCGTGTCGTGCGCGCTCAGGACCTACGAGGAGTCCCAGCTCGCGGTCGGGCGCACGGCGCTTGCGCGGACCCGGCGCAACGGCAACCGCTCGCAGTTCGAGGGGACCTGGGACCCCGCGGACCCCACGCTCGCGTTCGGCCTCACCGACCCGGCCTGACCGCGCCTCTTGCGCCCGGGGGCGGGGAGGCGCAGGATGCCGCGCATGGCGACCGGCTCCGACGGGAGGTCCAGGATGTCCAAGCGTTCCGCCTTCGCGCTCTTCCTCGCGCTCGCGCTCCTCGCGGCGATCCCGGCGCAGGCCGGCACCCGCACGACCACCACGACGAAGAAGAAGGTCTCCGCGGCGCGTACCGGGTTCATCCCGATGACCGCGGACCCCAACCAGGTGAAGCTCTGGTGGTGCCCACCGGACAACCACGGTGACAGTTGGGGTCTGCCCGATCAGCCGGCGAACACCGAGATCAACTTCGGAACCGGCTGGGCCGTGTTCGAGGAACCCCAGGCGTGGCGCGTCCGCGACCTCCAGTACGGAACCCTCACGCTCCAGCAGTGGGACGGGGATTCGTGGGAGATCTACGACGGCATCGACCTCTCGTGGTCGAGCGGCCGCTTCGGCGACGCGTCGTACGCGTGGGGCGAGCCGTACGCCTTCGGCCCGAACCTCTCGTACTGGCGGACCGACTTCGAACTGTTCCTGACGCTCCCCGCGGGGAGTTACCGCTTCGTCAACATCGACTTCGGTCTGGAAGCGGGAACGGTGGATGCGACCGGCGGGGGCGACCCGCCCGGTCCGTGGATGCAGTACACGGAGCCCTGTCCGTTCCTCGTCGCCTGCCCCACAGCGCGCGGCGCGGAGCAACCCGAATGCGCCCGCGCCGCGCGCGGTCCACGCCGCCGTCCGGATCCAAATCGTCGCGACGAGGCGACGTATGCCCTCGGCGTCGAACCCGGTCGCGAGGCGCCCGTGGAGC
>JBJTHT010000133.1:0-6845 GCA_046094605.1 Actinomycetota bacterium
GGAACGGGTCCTCTTCGATCCCGCGGGTGACGGCCGCGGAGCGCGCGCGGCGCGAGCGCGCGCGCGAACGCGGCGGCGGTCTCCTGGGCACCGCCACCGGCGCCGCGTGCGCGCGCGCGGTGCCCGCCGCGCGCGGCAAGCTGCACCTCGTGGACCTGCACGCCGGGGGCGCGCGCGCCGTCGCGACGCCCGGGGTCCCGCACGGCGCGCAGCTGAGTCGCGACGGCGCGCGCGTCGCCTACGTCGTCGACGGCGATCTCCACGTCCAGGATCTGCCCGACGGCGCGCCGCGCGTCCTCGCCGCCGACCCCGACCCCGCGGTGACCTGGGGCCTCGCGGAGTTCGCGGCGGCCGAGGAGATGGGCCGCATGGCCGGCTTCTGGTGGTCGCCGGACGGCGCGTGGATCGCGGCCGCTCGCGTGGATGAGACCCCCGTCGAGACGTGGTGGATCTCCGATCCCACCGACCCCGCGGGCGCACCGCGTCCGATGCGCTACCCGCGCGCGGGGACCGCGAACGCGATCGTCACGCTCCACCTCCTCGAGGTGGCGGGCGACCGTCGGGTGCAGGTGACGTGGGACGACCCGGCCCGCTTCGAGTACCTCGCGCGCGTGGTCTGGCGCGCGGGCGCGCCGCTCACGGTCGTCGTGCAGTCGCGCGACCAGCGCGAGCAGCGCGTCCTCGAGGTGGACACCGCGACCGGCGCGACGACGCTCGTGGACCGCGAGACCGACCCCTGCTGGGTGGAACTCGTCCCCGGCTCGCCGACGCGCCTCGATGACGGCCGACTCGTGGCGGCCGTCCAGCGCGACGACACGCGTCGGCTCGCGATCGCGGGTGAGCCGGTGACCCCGGTCGGCCTGCAGGTGCGCAGCATCCTCGGCGTGGACGGCGACGCCGTGTGGATCACCGCGAACGACGAGCCGCTCGAGGAGCACGTGTTCCGCGTCGCGGGCGGCTCCGTCGAGCGTCTGACCGCCGACCCGGGCCTCCACGCGGCCGCCGCGCGCGCCGGCACCGTCGCGCTCCGCTCGTGGCTCGAGGAAGAGCCGGTCCCCGCCCTGACGGTGTCGCGCGGCGGCTCGACCGTCGCGGCGATCCGCGACGTCGGCGAGCGTCCCCTCGTGGAGGCGCGGCCGCGGTTCCTCACGCTCGGCGAGCGCGACCTGCGCGCCGCGCTGCTGTTGCCGGGCGGACGGGAACCGGACGCGCCGATCCCCGTGGTGCTCAGTCCGTACGCGATGCCGCATGCGCTGATGGCGACACGGTGGGCGGGCGGCCTCGTCGAGGAGCAGTGGTTCGCCGATCGGCTCGGTGCCGCGGTGCTCGTGATCGACGGCCGCGGGACGCCGGGGCGTGGGCTCGCGTGGGAACGCGCGGTCCACCGCGACCTCTCGGTGCCGCTCGAGGACCAGGTGGACGGCCTCGCCGCCGCCGCGGCCGCGTTCGGGTTCCTCGACACCTCGCGCGTGGCGATGCGCGGCTGGTCCGGCGGCGGGATGCTCTCTGCGCTCGCGGTGATCCTGCGGCCCGACGTGTTCCACGGTGCGGTCGCCGGCGCGCCGAACGCCGATTCGCGGCTCTACGACACCTTCTACACGGAGCGCTACCTCGGGATGCCCGACGTGGACGCCGACGCGTACGACCGCAGTTCCCCCGTGTTCCACGCGCGGGAACGCGGCCTCACGCGCCCGCTCCTCCTGATGCACGGCCTCGCCGACGACAACGTCTTCGCGGCGCACTCGTTGACCCTCTCCGCGGTGCTCGTCGCGCAGGGCTGCCACCACGAACTGCTCGTGATCCCCGGGGCGTCGCACATGGGCGGATCCGACGACGTCGTGGTCGGCCGCTACCTCGCCGAACTCGACTTCCTGCGTCGGGTCCTGCTCCCCGCGGCGCGCTGACGGTACCCTCGGGGCCGGAGGGGCGCGTGGCCATCATCGTCCAGAAGTACGGGGGAACCTCCGTCGCCGATGCGCGCCGCATCGCCGCCGTCGCGGACCGCGTCGCGGCCGCCAAGGCCGCGGGCAACGACGTCGTGGTCGTCGTCTCGGCGATGGGCGACACGACCGACGACCTCCTCGCGCTCGCCGCGCAGATCACGGACGTCCCGGAACCGCGGGAGCTCGACATGCTGCTCACGGCGGGGGAGCGCATCGCGATGTCGCTCCTCGCGATCGCGATCAACGACCGCGGCGTGCGCGCGGCGTCCTACACCGGTTCCCAGGCGGGCATCATCACGGACACGCAGCACGGCAAGGCGCGCATCGTGGAGATCCGTCCGCAGCGCATCCGCGAGTCCCTCGACGCCGGCAACGTCGTGATCGTCGCGGGGTTCCAGGGGCTCTCGACGGAGTTCGACATCACGACGCTCGGCCGCGGCGGGTCGGACACGACGGCCGTCGCGATGGCGGCCGCGCTCGAGGCCGACGCGTGCGAGATCTGGACCGACGTGGACGGGGTGTTCAGCGCCGACCCGCGCATCGTCCCCGACGCGCGGCGCATCGATCGCATCTCCTACGAGGAGATGCTCGAACTCGCCGCGTCCGGCGCCGCGGTCCTGAACCTGCGGTCCGTGGAGTACGCTCGCCGCACGAACGTGCCGCTCCACGTCCGGAACTCGCTCGCCGACGGCCCGGGCACGTGGGTGGTGGAGGAGGAACCCGGCATGGAACAGGCCCTGATCCGCGGCGTCGCGCTCGACTCGGGCGGCGTCAAGGTCACCCTCGACGGGGTGCCCGACCAGCCGGGTGTGGCATCGCGCGTGTTCCGCGCGATCGCGGACGCGGGCGTGGGCGTCGACATGATCGTCCAGAACGTCTCGCGCGCGGGCCACACCGACGTGTCGTTCACGGTCCCGAAGGACGACCTGCCGCGTCTCACCGACGCGATCGCCGCGGTCGTCGCCGACAGCGGCGCCGAACGCTCGAGCGTGGATGAGGGGATCGCGAAGGTCTCGATCGTCGGCGCGGGGATGACCTCGCACCCGGGCGTCGCGGCCGACATGTTCGACGCGCTCGCCGAGGAGGGGATCAACATCGAGATGATCTCGACCTCGCCGATCCGTGTGTCGTGCGTCATCCGCGCCGCCGATGCGGAACGCGCCGTCCGCGCGGTGCACGCGCGGTTCGGCCTCGGGTCCACGTCGTGATCGTCTGTCCCGCCTGTCGCACGGCGAACGACGAGGACGTCGCGACCTGCGCGTCGTGCGGCGGATCGCTCGCGCCGGGGCCCGCCGCGCTCCGCGCGCGGCGGGCCCCGACCGAACGCCGGGTGGTCGAGGTTCCCCTCCCGTCGCCGCCGTCGCGCGCGCGTCCGTTCGTCGTCATCGGTGCCCTCGTCGTCGGGCTGGTCGCCGGGATCGGCTGGCTCGTCGCCCGTCCCGACCCGTGCCGGGGCGCCACCTTCACATCGGCGTCGTTCGGGTACTGCGTCGTCGTGCCGCAGGGGTGGACCTCGTCGCCCGCCCGCTTCGGCAACGGTGCGGTCCTCGACGGGTTCTCGCTCACGGGCGGGTCCGCGTCGATCCTCGTCGAGGCCGTGGACCTCGCCGACGGGACCGACCTCGCCGACTGGGCCTCGACCGTGCGCGACCGCGACGGGGAGGCGGGGCTGCGCCCCGGAACCCCGCGCGAGGCGATCGTGGCGGGGTTCCCCGCACGCGCATGGGAACTCACGAGTGAGTCCGAGGACGGGACCCGCTACCGCACGCGCGAGGTCGTCGTCGTGCGTGACGGCATCGGGTGGCGGATCGTGCTGAACGAGACGCAGGCGGGGTTCGACGCGGCCGCGACCGCCCTCGAGACCCTGCTCGACTCGTGGCGGTTCCGGTAACGCCACCCGGTACCATCCCCTGACCATGCGGATCGCCGTCGTCGGTGCCACGGGCGCGGTCGGGCGCGAGATCCTCCGGATCCTGGAGGAGCGGCGCTTCCCGAGCGACGACGTCCTCCTGCTCGCCTCCGCGCGTTCGGCCGGCGCCACGCTCCCGTTCCGCGGCGAGGACCGTCCGGTCGGCGTCCTCTCGCCCGAGGCGCTCGCCGGCGTCGACATCGCGCTCAGTTCCTGCGGGAGCGGCGTCGCACGCGGCTGGGTGCCGGGCGTGGCCGCCGCCGGGACGACCTGCGTCGACAACTCGAGCGCGTTCCGGATGGACGCCGACGCGGAACTCGTGATCCCCGAGGTGAACCCCGAGGCGCTCGGTTCCGACGCGCGCATCTTCTCCGTACCGAACTGCACGACGATCACGTTCCTCATGGCGATCGCGCCGCTCCACCGCGCCGCCGGGCTCCGCTCGCTCGTCGTCTCCTCCTACCAGTCCGTCTCGGGCGCGGGGAACAAGGGCGTCGAGGAGCTGCAGGGGCAGCTCGATGCGCTGCGCGGTCGCGAGGCGGAGTTCCTCCACCCCGACGTCGCGTCGCTCCCGCGCGGTCCGGTCGTGGGGCGCACGATCGCGCACAACGTCGTGCCGCGCATCGACGTCCTGGACCCCGAGACCGGCGACACGTTCGAGGAGACGAAGGCCGTCCGCGAGTCGCGCCGCATCCTCGGGATGCCCGACCTCGAGGTGATCGCGACCTGCGTGCGCGTCCCTGTGTTCGTCGGACACGCGACGAGCGTCGTCGCGACCTTCGATCGGCCGATCTCGCCCGCCGAGGCGCGCGAGGTGCTCACGGCTGCCCCCGGGGTCGCCGGGATGGACGACCCCGCGGCGGACGTCTACCCGACCCCGCTCGACGCCGTCGGCCGCGACGAGGTCCTCGTCGGGCGCATCCGCCGTGCCGGGAACCGCCCGAACGCGCTCGCCCTCTTCGCGTGTGCCGACAACCTGCGCAAGGGCGCGGCGCTCAACGCGGTCCAGATCGCCGAGCGTCTCGCCGCGCGGTAGGCGCGCGTCAGGCGGGCGGACAGCCGCAGGGCGAGGAACCGCACCGCGGGCACGTCGCGGCGAAGCGTTCCATCGCCCGTTCCAGGTCCACGCCCTCCACGGTGGCGAGCGAGAGCAGCCACGCGAGCACGTCGCCGAACTCGTGCTCGAGGTTGGCCCGGTCGCTGCCGCGCAGGGCCTTCGCGAGTTCCCCGACCTCCTCGGTCAGCCACCGGAAGGTGCCGTCGCGGCCCCGGGATCGGTCGCGCTCGCCGTACGTGCGCCGGAGCGCGTCCTGCAGGTCGTGCAGTTCCACGGCGGCTCCTCGCGGGTGGTGGGATGATGCGGGGCCCATGGTAAACCCGGCGCTCACACCGCCCGCCCCGCGGCCGCGCGAGCACGACACCGCGTGGGCTCGCAGCTGGCTCGCGGGCAAGGCCCGTTCGGCGTTCCTCGACCTCGGGCTGCGCCCGCTCGTGCGCTTCGAGGTCGACCTCGACATCCTCGGCCTCGAGCACCTGCGCGCCGACGGCGGTCCCTACATCTTCGCGAGCAACCACGCGAGCCACCTCGACGCGACGATCATCTTCGCGACGCTGCCCAAGGACGTGCGGGCGCGCACGGCCGTCGGCGCGGCCAAGGACTACTTCTTCGACGTGTGGTGGCGGAAGTTCTTCGTCTCGCTCGCCTACGCGGCGTTCCCGGTGGAACGCGGTGGCGGTGAGCGCGCGACCGAGGTGGCGCGCTACCTGCTCGAGACCGGATGGAACCTCGTCGTGTTCCCGGAGGGCACCCGGTCCCCGGACGGCTGGATGCAGCGGTTCCGCCACGGCGCCTCGCGCCTCATGCTCGACACGGGTGCGGCGTTCGTACCGATCGCGATCGTCGGCGCCTACGCCGCGATGCCGCGCGGACGCTGGTGGCCCCGCTCCGGTCGACCCCCGGTCCGCATCCGCTACGGGGAACCGATCCGCCCGCTCCCCGGCGAGCGCCATCAGGACCTCTCGCTCCGTGCGCAGCGCGCGATCGCGGCGATGCTCGACGAGGACGTGCCCGCCTGGGTCGCCGGGCTCCCGGCGCGCCACCGCGCGTGGGCACTGGAACCGAAGGGTCCGGAACTCCCGCGGTGGACCGATCCCGGTCCGGAGCCCGCCGACGGCGGGCGGGGCGACGCGCGCTCCTAGGAGTAGAACTCCACGACGAGCCGCTCCTCGATCGCGACCGGGAGCGGCACCTCACCGCGCTCGGGGTAGCGCGAGAGCGTGCCCTGGAAGTCGTTCTTGTTCCGGTAGAGGTACGCGGGCGGGTCGACCGTGATCTCGATGGCCTCGCGCACCGACACGAAGTTCTTCGCCTTCGGCGAGAGCGTGATCGTCTGGCCGGGCTTCACCTGCGCGCTCGGTACGTCCACGCGCCGGCCGTCGAGGAGGACGTGGCCGTGCGAGACGAGCTGACGGGCCTGGCGCTGCGTGAGGGCGAAGCCGAGCCGCAGCACGACCGCGTCGAGCCGCGTCTCGAGCTGGCGGATCAGCTCCTCGCCGGTGACGCCCGTCGCGCGGCTGGCGCGGTCGTAGTAGACGCGCATCTGCCGCTCGCCGACGCCGTAGATGCGGCGGAGCTTCTGCTTCTCGAGCAGGCGGACCTGGTACTCGGACAGGCGCTTGCGGCCGCGGCCGTGCTGGCCGGGCGGGTAGGGGCGCTTGGTCGCCGGGCAGTTCGGCCGACCGCACACGGCCTCACCGACACGGCGGCAGAGCCGGTGCCTTGGTCCGATCTTGTCCATGGGCCGGGAAGGGTAGCAGAGCCCCCGCGCACGACGCCCCCCGGGCGTGCCCCGCGTGCCACGATGCGGGCGTGGAGGCAGCCGACATCTTCGACCTGATCCGCCGGGCCGACGAGCGCCTGAAGTACGCCCCCGCGGGGGACGGGGCGGCGGCGCGCGCCGCGTCCCGCGCCCGCTCCAGCAGCTCCCGGGCGG
>JBJTHT010000134.1:0-6369 GCA_046094605.1 Actinomycetota bacterium
CGCGCCGTCGCGCGGGAACTCCCGTCGGACCGCGTGGCCGTGTTCGCGCCCTCGTTCCCGGGCGACGCGGCGTTCGACGCCGGCGAGCCCTACCGCGTGGTCCGGCAGCCCGGCGGGTTCCTCTGGCCGACCCGCGCGACGCGGCGCGCCGTCGAGCAGGCGATCGACGAGAGCGGCGCGGAGGTCGTGGTCTTCGGGGACTCGTTCCCCCTCGCCGGACTCGCGCCGTCCCTCGAGCGTCGCGGGGTCCCCTCGGTCCTCCTCGCGCACGGGTTCGACTACTGGCTCTCGGTCGCGCCCATCACGCACTCGTGGCTCCAGCACGTCACGGGGTCGGTCCGACGTGTCGCGGTGTGCAGCGAGGCGATCGCGCGCGTCGTGCGGACCTCCGTCCCGCGCCGGGTCCCCGTGTCGGTCCTCTACCCCGGCGCCGACGCCGAGGTGTTCCACCCCGACCTCGAGACCGCCGACATCCGCGCGAAGCACGGGATCGGCGACGCGCCGCTCGTGGTCTGCGTGAGCCGCCTCGTCGAGCGCAAGGGGCAGGACGTCCTGATCCGCGCGATGCCGGCGATCCGCCGTCGCGTGCCCGACGCCCAGCTCCTCATCGTCGGAGACGGCCCACACCGTCCGACCCTCGAGGGGCTCGCGTCGTCGGCGCCGCGAGGCTCGGTGCACTTCGCCGGTGCGGTGTCCGAGGCGGATCTCCCGCGGCACTACGCGGCGGGTGACGTCTTCGCGATGCCGTGTCGCAGTCGTCTGGCCGGGTTCGAGATCGAGGGGTGGGGGAGCGTGTGCATCGAGGCGGCCGCGTGCGCGCGGCCCGTCGTCGTCGGCGACTCGGGCGGCGCGCGCGAGGCGCTCGTCGACGGCGAGACCGGCACCCTCGTCCGGGGCAGCGACGTCGCCGCGGTCGCGGACGCCGTCGCGGACCTCCTCGCGGACCCCGAACGCGCGCGGTCGATGGGCAAGGCGGGTCGCGCCCGCGTCGAGTCGTACTTCACGTGGGGCCGCGTCGCCGCGCAGCTCGCGGGCTGGCTCCGCGAGGCCGTCGCCTAACCGTCGCACGGCGGTGCGACCACGCACGGGGCCCTAGGATGGCCCCGTGGGAGACCGGGCCGAGGGGACGATCGTCGTCGACGCGTCGCCGGCGCGCGTCATGGACGTCCTCACCGACTTCGAGACCTATCCCGCGTGGGCCGAGGTCCGCGCCGCGCGCGTCCTCGAGCGCGGTGCCGGCGGGCTCGCCACGCGCGTCGCCTTCGAGATCGACGTACCGGTCCTCGGCCGCGCCGCGTACACCCTCGCGTACCGCTACGCGCCGGGCGACGCGGGGATGTCGTGGGTGTCCACCGAGGCGAACGGCGCGGTGACGTCCGTGGCCGGCGAGTACCTCCTCGCCGACCTCGATGACGGCCGCACCGAGGTGACCTACCGGATCGGCGTGGACCTCGCCGCGCTCATCCCGGCGGTGGTGCGCACCGAGGGGCAGCGCCGGCTCATCGCCAACGCCCTCGGGAACCTGAAGCGACGCGTCGAGGGAGCCTGACGTGCAGTCGATCGGCCTCGACGTCGGCGGGACGAAGATCGCGGCGCTGCGCATCGACGGAGGGGGAACGGTCCGCGCCCGCGCGGGGCGCGCGACCCCCGCCGCCGACGCGGCGGCGACGCTCGACGCGATGGAGGCGTGCGTCCGGGAACTGCTGACCGACGACGTGGTCGGCATCGGCGCGGGGGTCGCGGGGCTCGTCGCCTCCGGGCCGGGCATCGTGCGCTTCTCGCCGAACACGGCCTGGGGCGAGCTCGCGGTCGGGGAGCGCCTCGCGGACGCCTTCGGCCTGCCGTGGCGGGTGGACAACGACGCGACGATCGCCGCCCTCGGGGAACAGCGATTCGGCGCCGGCCGTGGGTCGACGACGATGGCGCTCGTGACGGTGGGGACCGGGATCGGTGGCGGGTTCGTCCTCGACGGTCGTCCCTTCGTCGGCGCGAACGGGTTCGCCGGCGAGATCGGTCACGTGCCGCTCGATCCCGACGGTCCCGCGTGCGGCTGCGGCAAGCGCGGCTGCCTCGAGACGCTCGCCTCGGGCACCGCCATCGGTCGCTACGGTCGCGAGGCCGCGGCGCGCGACCCGTCGTCGACGCTTGCGCGCTCCGCGCCGATCGAGGCGATCGACGGTCGGCTCGTGACATCTCTCGCCGAGGGCGGCGACGCCGACGCGCGCGAGGCGATCGCGCGCGCGGGCCGCTGGCTCGGCGTCGGCATCGCCGCCCTCGTGGACGTGTTCGACCCCGATCTCGTCGTGGTCGGCGGCGGTGCCGCGGACGCGGGCGACCTGCTCCTCGACCCCGCGCGCGCCGCACTCGCCTCCGGTGTCGTCGGCGCCGGGCATCGTCCCGTCGTCCCGGTCGTCCGCGCCGCGCTCGGCAACGACGCGGGTGCGATCGGCGCCGCCGCCGCGATGTTCCCGGCGTGAGGTTCGGCGTCGTCCTCCCGACCCTCGCGGGGGATGCGGGCCGCGTCCTCTCGCTCGCCCGCCGCGCGGAGTCGCTCGGGTACGACGGCGTGTTCGTGCCCGATCACCTGGGAACGGGAACCGGGCCGCTCCCGCACGAGGCGTTCACGACGCTCGCCGCCGTCGCCACGGCGACGTCGAGGGTGCACCTGGGGACCCTCGTCGCGCGCGCGACGCTTCGACCCGTCGGGATGCTCGTGAAGACCGTCGCCGCGGTGGACGCGCTCTCGGGCGGGCGCGTCATCCTCGGGCTCGGGGCCGGGGCCGCGGCGAGCGGGGGTGAGGACGCGGCCGCCGGCCTCCCGTCGCTCGCCGCGACGGCCCGACGCGCGCACCTGGCGGAGACCGTCGACGCCGTCCGCGTGCTCCTCGCGGGTGACCCCTGGCCCGGCGGCGACCGCGTCCCGGCGATCGCCGGACCGTTCCTGCCCGCGCCCGAGCGCGTCCCCGATGTCTGGGTCGGCGGCGCCTCCGACGCGATCGCCCGCATCGCGATCGACCGCGGCATCGGTTGGAACGGGTGGGGCCTCGGCGGCGACCGCTTCGAGGCGACGGCACGCGCCGTCGCCGGCGCGGGCGGCAGGCCGACGTGGGGCGGCATCGTCGCCGTCGCGCCGACGGCGCGCGCCGTGGAGGATCTGCTCGCGCGTCGACACGCGGCGGGACTCGCCGCGCCGCACGTCACCGGCACGGTCGCCGACCTGCGCGTGTGGGTCGACGGCCTCGCCGCCGCCGGCGTCGACTGGGTGGTCGCGGTGGTCGCCGGCGGCGAGGCCGGCCTCGAGACGTTCGCGCGCGAGGTCGCCGGCCGATGACGGGACGCAGCGGCGATCTCAAGCGCGCCAAGCGCGACCTGCGACGCGAGGTGCTGGCGCGACGCGACGCGCTCGCCGAGGACGAACGCCGCGGCGCCGCCGCGCGCGTCGCGTCGCGCCTCGCGGATCTCCCGGACCTCCGCGCCGTCTCGACGTTGCTCGCCTACGCCGCGTTCGGTTCCGAGCTCGACCCCGCGCCGTTCCTCGCCGCGTTCCACGGCGACGTCGTCGCGCTCCCGCGCGTCGAGGAGCACGACATGGTGGCCGTCGCGTTCCGGGCGGGCGACCCGCTCGATCCTTCGGCCCTCGGACCGATGGAACCGCGTGGGCCCGCGCTCGATCCACGCGCCGTGGACGCCGTCCTCGTGCCCGGCGTGGCGTTCGATGCGGCGGGCGGTCGCCTGGGGTACGGGCGCGGGTTCTACGACCGGTTCTTCCGACGCCTGCGACCGGGCGTGCCGCGGATCGGCGTCGCCTACGAGCTGCAGGTCGTCGAGCGGGTCCCCGCCGGCGCGTGGGATCTCCCGGTGGACCTGGTGGTCACGCAGGACCGCGTCCTGCGCGTCCGGTGAGGCCCGTGTATGCTCCGAATAACACGGTTGTCATTCCGGGTGCGGAACCCGGCGGCCGGGTACGGAGGTCGACATGGCCCACACCTGCACGCTCCCCGAGACCGCTTCCCCGCAGTCGCTCTACGTCTGCCCGGAGTGCGGCGCCACCTGGGAGGCGGCCCTGCAGAACGGCATCTTCGACTTCGAGATCCAGGCCGCGACCGTGAGCGCGCGGTGGCTGCTCGTCGAGGCCGCGCCGCCCGCCCGCCTGCTGGCCGGCTGATCCGTCGGGGCTAGAAGAGCCCGACCGTCCGGCCGTCCGCGTCGATGTCGACGTTGGCGAAGGCCGGCGTCTTCCCGAGCCCGGGCATGCGCTGCATGTCGCCGCACAGCGCCACGACGAAGCCCGCGCCCGCGCTCGGCACGAGCCCGCGCACCGGGAGCCGGAACCCCGTCGGCCGGTTGCGGAGCGTCGGGTCGTGCGAGAGCGAGAGGTGCGTCTTCGCCATGCACACGGGCAGGCGATCCATCTCCAGCGATGCGAGGCGCGCGAGATCGGCCTCGGCCTGCGGCGAGAGATCCACGCCGTCGGCGCCGTAGAGCTCCGTCGCGATCGACTCGATCTGCTCGCGGAGCGGCGTCCCGTCGGGCGTGAGGAACGCGAAGCGGTTCGGGAGGTCGCACGCGCGCACGACCGCGCGCGCGAGGTCCTCGGCGCCGGCGCCGCCCGCGGCGAACCCTCGGTTCACGACGACGGTCTCGGCGCCGGCCTCGACCGCGAGCCGCTCGAGGAGCGCGATCTCCTCCTCGGTGTCGGTCGGGAACGCGTTGACGGACACCACGCACGGCAATCCGTAGCGCCGGACGATGCCCACGTGCGCGGCGAGGTTCCCGGTGCCCCGGGCGAGCGCCTCGAGATCGGGCGTCGCGAGGTCCTCGAAGGCCACGCCGCCGTGGGACTTCGTGGCGCGCACCGTCGTGACGAGCACCGCCGCGCTCGGCGTGAGGCCGCCCACGCGGCAGACGATGTCGCAGAACTTCTGGAACCCGAGGTCGCTCGCGAACCCGGCCTCCGTCACGACGTAGTCGGCGAGCTTGAGCGCCACGCGGTCCTCGACGATCGAGTTGTTCGCGTGCGCGATGTTGCCGAAGGGGCCCGCGTGGAGGAGGGTCGGCTGGCCCTCGAGGGTCTGCACGAGGTTCGGCTTGATCGCGTCGCGGAGCACCACGGTCATCGCGCCGGCGGCGCGCAGGTCCTCGGCCGTCACGGGCCGCCCGTCGCGGGTGTCGGCGACGACGATGCGACCGAGGCGCGTCCGCAGGTCGCGCAGGTCGGCGGCCAGCGCGAGGATCGCCATCACCTCGGAGGCCGCGGTGATGACGAACTGGCTCGTGCGCTCGACGCCGTGCTGCGGGCCGCCCTGACCGATCGTCACGTAGCGCAGCGCGCGGTCGTTCACGTCGAGGGTGCGCGGCCACGTGATGGTCGCGGGGTCGATGTCGAGCGGGTTCCCGTGGAACAGGGACGCGTCGAGCGCGGCGGCGAGCAGGTTGTGCGCCGCCGTGATCGCGTGGAAGTCGCCGTTGAGATGGAGGTTGATCTCCTCCATGGGGACGATCTGGGCGTACCCGCCCCCCGTCCCGCCTCCCTTGATGCCGAAGACCGGTCCCATCGAGGGCTCGCGCAGGCAGAGCGCGCCGCGTTCCCCGATGCGCCCGAGGCCCTGCGTGAGCGAGACCGAGGTCGTGGTCTTGCCCTCGCCCGCCTTCGTCGGCGTGATGGCGGTGACGATGACGAGGCGGCCGTCGGGGCGGTCCGCGAGCCGCGCGAGGAGCGCGGGCGCGTCGATCTTCGCGCGGAACCGGCCGTAGGGTTCGAGCTCCTCGGGCAGGACGCCGGCGGATGCGGCCACGTCGGCGATGGGCCGCAGCACGGCCTCCTGCGCGATCTCGAGTCCACTCTTCACGGTCGCTCCGTCCGGTCGGCGCCCCACGATAGCGGGTCGCCGTCGGCGGGCCGCAGACTGGGCGCATGCCGGCGACGGACGGTCCGCGGAGGAGCGTGACGAGCGCACGGACCGTCTCGCGACCGAGGAACCCCTCGAGATCCGCGCGCAGGGTCCGGGGCAGAGCCCGCAGGCCGTCGCCGTGACGATGCGCACGCCCGGTTCCGACTTCGAACTGGCGGCGGGGTTCCTCTGGTCGGAAGCCCTCATCGAGGACCCGCGCGGGGTGCGTCGCGTCACGTACTGCGAGGACGTGCCCGACGACGAGCAGGAGTGGAACGTCGTCACGGTGGAACTGGCCGCGCCCTACGAGCCCGACCGCGTCGCGCGTCCGCACACGCCGCACGACGACGAGACGGCGAAGGCGCGCGCGACGCGGTCGGGCTCGTAGGGCGCGGTCAGTTCCACCGTGACGACGTTCCACTCCTGCTCGTCGTCGGGCAGTTCCTCGCAGTTCGTGACGCGACGCTCCCCGCGCGGG
>JBJTHT010000135.1:0-2184 GCA_046094605.1 Actinomycetota bacterium
CGGGTGGAGGCCCGCGAGCGTCCCGCCGTGGACCCACGCGAGGCCGATCGCGCGCACCCCCCACCCGCCGGCGCGGCTTCGCCGGACCGTCTGGAGCGCGCGGGCGGGGCCCTGGGGCGCGGGCCGCGGGACCGGCGCCGCCCGCCACAGGGCCCCGAGCAGGGCGAAGGAGACGACGAGCACCGTCGCGGCGCCGAAGACGAAGAGCCACCGCGGGACCGGGAGATCGACCCGGCCGCCGAGGCCGTGCGCCCAGGCGGGCGCGGCGAGCAGGACGGTCGGGACGCCGACCGCGACGAGGGCGGCCGCGAACCGGCGGTTCACGGGGTGACCGTGAGCGTGAGGAGCAGCATCCCGGCGTCCTCGAGTTCCACCTCGAAGACGCCCGGCGCCGAGGCGACGAACGCGACCTCGCCGGGCACGCCAGGCGCGACGTCGGCGTGCAGGTCGTAGCCGTGGACGTGGACCTCATCGGTCACGTCCGACGTGACGCGGATCACGACCTCCGTCCCCTGCCGCACCTCGCGGTTACCCACGCCCGCGACCTCGCCGCCCGCGACCGTGACCTCGAACACCGTCGGCACGGGTTCCGGGGAGAGGCCGACGTCCGTCGGCGAGGGCTGGCCGCCCGTGGGTGCCGGCGCGGGGCTCCCCGCATCGGACGGACGCAGGACGAGGAACAACGCGACCACGGCGACGACGCCGAGGATCGCGACGAGGAGACGGCGGTTCACGTCCCGAGTTCTAGCAGACCGACTGGAGCACCGGCCACGGGTTCACCGCGCCGCCGACGATGCGGTACCCGTACGGGCTCGTCGGCCACGACGACGGCATCACCTTCGGGTGCCACTCGAAGTGGTCGTGCGGCGTGCTCGTGTCGCCGGTCGCACCGACGTAGCCGATGATGTCGCCCGCCCGCACGGGGCCGTTGGAGTTCGACGAGTACCGCGAGAGGTGCGCGTTGTAGACGTACCCGTCCTCGCCGTAGACGTACTGCGAGTTCCCGCCGAGCGTGTTGTACGAGGACCGCGCGGTGCCGTCGAACGGCGCGCGGATCGGGGTTCCCATCGGCGCGATGATGTCGTTGCCCGCGTGCGGGTGGTAGCCGCCGCTGTAGCGGGGCGCGCCGAACCCGTCCCACACCACGCGCGGCTGGTCCACCGGACAGACGAAGAGGATGCCGGGGATCGCGCCGGCGCCCATGGAACCGGTGGTCCCCGTGAGCGCGGCGAGTTCCTTCTGGTACTGCTTGCTCAGGTCCGCGACGAGCTGCTTCGCGCGCTCGAGCTTCTTCTGGATGTCGTCGGCGAGCTGCTGCTGTTCACGCAGTCGACCGAAGAGGATGTCCTGGCGACCCTGGAGATCGGCGAGCGCGTCCTCGCGCTCCGACTCGAGGTCCTTCAGGCTCGCGGCGCGCGCCTTCAGTCGGTTCGCGAGGTTCTGCACCTCGGTCGCGAGGTCGAGGTCGGCCTGCGAGAGCGCGTCGACGAACTGGAGCCGGTCGGCGAGGTCCAGGAGCGAGGTGGCGCCGAGGAGGAACTCGAGGTCGTTGCCGGGGCCCTGGATGTAGGCCTCGCGCGCCCGCGCGGAGAGCTGCGCGCGGAGTTCCTCGTAGCGCGCCTGCGCGTCGGCGATGTCGCTTCGCGTGCGTTTGAGCGCGTCGACGGCCTTCTCGAGGCGTCCGTCCGCGGCCTCGATCTCGCCGGCCAACTGGTAGACCTGCGACTGCAGCGACCGCAGGCGCGCCTGCTCGTCGTCGATCTCCTCCTTGAGCCGCGCGTACTCCTTCTTGGCCTGGTCCAACTGCTCCTTCGTGGAGGTCGCGGAGGCCACGGTCGGCGGGAGGGCGGCCAGCAGCGCGCAGCCGAGCAGGGCGGCGACGAGGACGAGGGCCCTGCGATCGGTTCGGTTCGACATGGGGAAGCGCCTTTCCGCCGCGGCGCGCACGCGGGGTCGCTCGCGGCCCTCCCATGGTCGCCGTTCGGCGCGTGGGTTGCAACCATCGCCGCGCGCCGGTCAGGCGTGGGCCAGGTGCACGACCTCCGCGGAGGCGAGGACGACCGGCGGTCCGGCGTCGGGGGCCACGACGAGGGCGCCGCTCTCGTCGAGGTCGGCGGCCGTCCCCTCGAGGTCGCCGGCGGCGGGGGGGGCGGCCCCCCCCCCCCGCGGGGGGGGGGGGGCCGC